>NZ_VWWK01000052.1:0-38539 GCF_011753035.1 Burkholderia sp. Ax-1720
TCGAGCAGCTCGGCCGAAGGCGGCGCGGTGGCCGCATCGGCGGCGCGCGCCGGCAAGGCCGCGCCGCCGGCCAGCAGCGTCGCGGCGATCAGCAGCGCTCGAAGGAATCCAGCTTGCTTCATCGACATCTCCTCAGGCGCGCGCCAGTTCGGCCTTGATCGTATCGGCCACGCGCAGGCTCAGCGAGGCGATCGTCAGGGTCGGGTTGGCCGTGCCGGTGTTCACGAACACCGCGCTCGAGGCGATGTAGAGGTTCTTCAACTCGTGCGAGCGGCACTGCGCGTCCACCACCGAGGTATTCGGGTCGTTGCCCATCAGCGCGCCGCCGACGGGATGATCCTCCGCCGAGAACTGGTAGGGATTGTTCGCGTCGGGGATGTAGCTCACGTCGGTGCCACCCATCCCGGCGATCAGCGGCTCGTAGAGCTCCTTCACGGTACGCACGGCGCTGCGGCGCGTGTAGTCGTCGATCGTGTAATGGACGCTCGGGAAGTTGATGCCCAGCATGTCCTTCTTGTCCGACAGCGTGAGACGGTTCCCGGGATTCGGCAGCACCGCGTGATGCGAGGAGATCTCGATGCGGCGCGCGGCGCCATGGCGGATCGCCTGTTCCAGCCGTTTGCCCACCAGGCCCTGCTTGAGCGCGGCGGCGGTGACCTGGGCCGTCATGTTCATCTCGTCGACGCGATGGATCGAGGCGGCCATGTCCGTGCGCCAGGGGCCGTCGCGCCAGGTATCGATGGCCGCGTTGTGTTGCGGCCCCTGCCCCATCCAGACCGGGTTCTGGCAGGTGAACTGCACCTCGGTGCCGGCGTGCTCCATCATGTAGCGGCCGACCTGGTCGGTCTTGTTGGAGATCCCCCGGGGATTCTTCTCGTCCTTCGAGAACAGCATCAGCTTGACGGTCTCGATATTGTGCGCGGCGAGGATGAAGCGCTTGCCGGTGACGCGGAAGCTCTGCTTGTCCGGGTTGTAGAAGTGGACCGCCACCACCTCGTCGTTGGCCGGATTGGTTTCGATCCGGTACACCACGGAGTTCTCCATCACGCGCGCGCCGGCCTTCTCGGCCGCGACGACCGTCTCGATCGCGTTGTACATCGCGCCGATCGGGCAGATCGGCATGCAGTTGTTGTTGCCGGCGCAGGTCGGGCGGCCCGCGTAGGGCCGCGTGTTGCGCCCTTCCGGCTCGTGCACCACGCGGCACTGCGTATGGCGGCGCACGGCCTCGTCGACCACGCGGCTGGTGTAGGTCCACGGCATCAGGTCCATCGGGTATTTCTGCTTGCGCGGCGAACCCAGGTATTCCTGTCCCGGCCCGTTCAGCGGATCGGGGCCGCACACGCCCCAGATCAGCTCGGCGCGGTAGTAATACGGTTCGAGATCCTCGTAGGCGATCGGCCAGTCGCGGCCTACGCCGTAGGTCGAGCGCAGTCGGAAGTCGTTGGGCAGGTGCCGCCACGCGCAAGCCGCCCAGTGCCAGGTGGTGCCGCCGACCAGCCGCAGGTAATCGGTCTGGTAGGCCTCGCCGTCGGGGCCGCTCACCTGCAGGTAGTCCTGGACCTTGCCCTCGGTGTCGTAGAAGGTCGGGGCCAGCGCCCAGGGCTTGGGCGGATAGGGCGTGGTGAGCGCGCGCGTGGTGACCGGCGCGTTGCGGAAGTTCTCGACGATCTCGCCGCGCGTGACGCGCGGCCCGGCGTCGAGGACGAGCACCGACAGCCCGCTGCTCGCGAGCTCCAGGGCCGCGACACTGCCGGCGGCGCCCGCGCCGACGATCACGACGTCGGCCGATAGCGATGTGGGATTCATGGGTGCGATTTCCGAGGGGATAGCTTGTTATTAGGGCGATGGGCGGACGCGAGGCCGCCTCGTGCCGCCGGGGTCCGCGAGCGCGAATCAGGCAGCCGGCAGCACGCGCGACGTCGCCCAGTAGAGCGGGCCGCGCCGCACGTAGCTCGGCGGGCTCAGCACGTCGGCGACCACGCCGAACATCAGCGCCGTCTGGTAGGCATAGGTGCGGAAGCCGACCACGCCCAGGTACCAGGCCGAGGTGACAGCATTCAGCGTCTGGCGAAGCGCGCCCAGGCGGCTGCGATCGAGATCGGCGGCCAACGTGTCGACATCGATGCCGGGCCGCGCGGCGATCCGCTCGGCCAGGGCCTGCAGGTTCGTATCGAAACCACGCTCGCGCTCGCGCAGCGCCTGGTAGAGCGCGGCGCCGGTGGCCGGGTCGGCCGCCCTCGGCGACACCAGCCTGGAGACCTGCATGAAGCGGTCGAGCCCTGCGTGGTCGGTGGCGGACGAGGCGTGGACCTCGGTCCACAGATCGACCACGCTCAAGGAGGCCAGCGACAGCATGCCGAACACGAAGCGGCGGCGGCCGGCCTGCGAGGGAACGTAGTCGTCCCGGTGATGTGGGGTAGTCATGACGATGGCCTCTCTGGCTTCTTGATCGCGTTTGGCGACACGTCGAATGCATCGCATAGGATACCGAATCGCGGGTGGCGCGGCGGGCCGTGGCCTCGGCGCAATCCTGCGCCGTCGCAGGCGGCGACGGCCGGGCGCCTCAGCCCTGGATCGAATAACCGCCGTCGACAGGAATCGCGGTGCCGGTGATGAAGTCGCAAGCCGACGAGCACAGGGCCACCGTGATGCCGGCCAGGTCCTCGGGGCGTCCCCAGCGGCCTTGCGGCGTGCGCGCGAGGATGCCTGCCTCGAGATCGGGAAACAGTTGCTTGGCCTCGGCCGTCAGCTCGGTCTCGATCCATCCCGGCAGCAGGGTATTGACCTGGATGTTGCTCGGCGCCCATTCCACCGCCAAGGCGCGGCCCAACTGCACGATGCCGCCCTTGCTCGCGGCATAACCCGCGCCGTGGGTGGTGCCGAACAGGGACAGCATCGAGCCGATATTGACGATCTTGCCGCCCTTGGCGCGCAGGAAGGCCGGATAGACGGCCTGCGCGCAGTAGAAGGCGCTGCTCAGGTTGGTGTCGACGATCCGGTGCCACTCCTGGTGCGAATAGTCCTGCGCATGTCGGCGGATATTCATGCCGGCATTGTTCACCAGGATGTCGACGCGGCCGAAATGCCGCTCGACGTCGTCCACCATGCGATTGCACTGCTCGCCGACCGAGATGTCGGCCTGCACGTAGATGGCCGCGTCGCCGGCCTCGAGCTGCGCCAGGGCTTTCGCGCCGCGCGTCTCGTCGCGCCCGACCAGGGCCACTCGCGCACCCGCGCGCAACAAACCCCGGGCGATGCCCAGGCCGATTCCACTGGTTCCACCCGTGACGACGGCGACTTTGGCGGCGAGATCGAACATGTCGACGGCTCCATTCAATTCGAGGAGCCACGAATTATTCCATGGAGGCGGGCCCGTGTTGCACGCCGGAATTACGACATTTTTGCGTGAGTAACGTGAATTTTTCTCATCGTCCCAGTCCGAATTCCGGTCCTAACATTCCTGCAATTCGGGTTATGGAAATTTGTAACATTTACCTGTTCCAGACTTTCCCCGGCGCCCGATATACCCGTCGGGCCGCATCCGCAGGATCCCGCCGGATCGACGGCGCAGCGCGCCGACGGCCGATTCGCACGAGCTGGCCCGCCATTTGCATGAGAAGCCCGCCGGCCTCGCGCCGGCAAAACAGGCCGCAACGCGTCATGCACCCGCTTGCGGCCGTCGTCGATACCCATCCTCGACATTCCAATCAACCAATTCGTTATCGGGAGCTGATCGACATGCTGAAATGGGCATTGATTTTTGCGGTGGTCGCCATCGTCGCGGGGCTGTTCGGGTTCACGGGTATCGCGGCCGGTTCGGCCGCGATCGCCAAGTTCCTGTTCGGCCTGTTCCTGCTGCTGTGCATCGTGTTCCTGGTGATCGGCGTGGTGGTGGCCAAACGCGTCGTCAAATAGCGCGCGGCGCCCGCTCTCAGCGCGGCGTCGCGACGGGGCTCGGCAGTTGCGCTTTCATCCAGGCCTCCAGCCCCGTCACCGCGATGCCCTGCTCCGCGTTGAAGGTTTGCCGCTGGTCCCAGGCCACGCCGCGCCCCTGCGCGAACACCACGCGATACTTGCGCAGCGCGTCGCCGGGCGCCTCGGCCAGTTGCCGCTGCAGCTCGGGCACGCTCCAGGTCTCGCGCCTGACGCGCCGGCCGCTCCAGCGTTCGAGCGCATCGGCCAGCTCGCGGTAGGTGACGGTGTCGCCCGCCACGCGAACCACCTGGTTGGCGATGCGTGGCTCGGCGAACAGCACCTCGGCCGTCAGCGCGCCGATGTCGTCGGCCGTGGTGAGGGTCACGGCGGTGTCCTCGCTGCCCAGCGCATGCACGGCGAGCGTCGCCAGGTCGACCACGCCGAACGCGGGCTCGAACAGGAAGCTCGTGAACATCCCCGTCGAGACGATCACCCACTCGGTGGCTCGTTGCGCGCGCAACATCTCGCGCACGTCCAGTTGTTCGTCGAACAGGTCCTGGGCGCTGCCGCGGCCGATCACGTCGTAGTCGACGCCGAACTGCCAGGGGAAATAGCGCTGCACGCCGGCATCGAGCGCGGCGCCGGCCAGCTTGCGCTGCACGCCCGGCCCGCCGACGAAGCCGGTGCAGGAGACCACCGTGTGGTAAGGCCGAAACAGCGCCGCGAGCTGCTCGCGCGACTGGCTGGCCAGGTCGCCCGTCACGATCGCGATGCCGAGCGCGCGCAGTTCGGCCAGGTCGCGCTGTTTGGCGGGATCGGTCGAGGCCAGGGTGGCCGCGCGCAGCAGCACGCTCAGGCGCGTGCCGCCGCCGGTCGCCGCTGCCCGTCGCGCCAGCGCGCGCAGCATGGCCATGCCGAGTTCGCCCGCGCCCAGCACCAGGATCGTTTCGTCATGCTGGATATTGCCGGTATTCGCCATCTTCGTTCTCCGTTCGCAAAGCCCGTATCGGGACAGGAGCGAAGCTTAGCGGCGGGCGGCCCGGCCATTGTTCGGCCGGCTTGAACACAGAACGCGTGGGCGAGGAGCCGCGGGGCGGCGCGATTCGCGTAGCGGCCATCTTCGGCTAGAGTGGCGGAACCTCCCCGTCTGCCCGGCTCCTATGGACAAACTTCACGCGATGACGACCTTCGTGCGCGTCGTCGAGGCGCGCAGCTTCAGCAAGGCCGCCGAAACGCTGTCGCTGCCGCGCTCCTCGGTCACCACCACGGTCAAGCAGCTCGAGGCCTATCTCGGCACGCCGCTGCTCAGGCGCAGCACCCGTAGCCTGAGCCTGACCGAGACCGGCGAACGTTACCTGGCCTCGTGCCGCGCGATCCTCGGCGAGATCGCCAGCGCCGAGCGCGCCCTGCTGAGCGAGGCGAACGCGCCGCGCGGGCGCGTGCGCGTCGACCTGCCCGGCGTGATCGGCCGTGCCTGCGTGCTGCCGCGGCTCGCGGAGTTCGAGGCGCGCTACCCCGAGATCGAGCTGGTGCTGGGCCTGAGCGACCGGCCAGCCGACCTGATCCACGAAGGCATCGACTGCGTGATCCGTACCGGCGAACTGGCCGATTCCTCGCTGGTGGCGCGCCGGCTCGGCGAGCTGGCGTGGATCACCTGCGCCTCGCCGCGTTACCTGGAGCGCCACGGCGAGCCGGCTTCGATCGATGCGCTGGGCGAGCACCGCATCGTCAACTACCTGTCGAACGCGACCGGGCGGCCGCTCGACTGGCGTTTCAGGGTGGACGGCGAGGCGCGCGCGATGACGCTGCCGAGCCGCTACGCCGTCAACGAAACCGAAGCGTATCTGCAATGCGCGCTGGAGGGATTGGGCCTGATCCAGATCTCGGCCTTCGCGGCCGCCGCCTACCTGCGCAGCGGGCGGCTCAGGGAAGTGCTGGCCGACCTGCGCTGCGCGAGCGTGCCGGTCTCGATCGTCTATCCGCAGGCGCGCGTGAACGCGGCGGTGCGCACCTTCATCGACTGGGTGTCGTCAGCCGTGACGGCCGACCTGGCGGCCTAGCCGCCGGCGCGTTCCTCCTGGTCGCCACCAGGCCTGCCGAGACGCGCGGCTCAGGCGCGCGCGGGGTCGAGATAGCGCTCGACCAGCCGCGACCAGTACGCGGCGCCCACCACCAGGTTGTCGTCGTTGAAATCGTAGGTCGGGCTGTGCAGCACACGGCCGCCCGTCGCGGGGCCGTTGCCGATGCGCAGGAAGCAGCCGGGCCGGGCCTGCAACAGGTAGGCGAAATCCTCGCTGCCCATCAGCGGCTCCATGTTGGCCTCGACGTTCGCCTCGCCCACCACCTCCCTCGCCACCTCGATCGCGAAGGCGGTCTCGGCCGCGTGGTTGTGGACCACCGGGTAGCCCTCGACATAGTCGATCTTCGCCTCCACCTCGAAGCTGGCCGCCTGCATCGAAACCAGGGTCTCGATGCGCCGGCGCAGCAGCGCGCGCGTGTCGGCATCGAAGGAGCGCACGCTCAGGCTCATCTGCACGCGATGCGGGATCACGTTCGGCGCGTGGCCGCCATTGAGCATGCCCACCGTGACCACCGCCGCGCGCGAGGGATCGACGTTGCGCGCCACCACCGTCTGCAAGGCGGTGACGATCGCGGCGGCCGCCACCACCGGATCGTGCGTCTGGTGCGGGCGCGCGGCGTGGCCGCCCTTGCCCTCGATGGTGATGAAGACGCGATCGCCGGCCGCCATGAAATCGCCGGCGCGGAACATCAGCCGGCCTTGCGGCTGGCCCGGATGATTGTGCATGCCGAACACCGCATCGCAAGGGAAGCGCTCGAACAGCCCCGCCTCGACCATGCGCTTCGCGCCGCTGTCGTAGCCGCGTTCCTCGGCCGGCTGGAAGATCAGGTTCAGCGTGCCGTCGAAGCGGCGCGTTCGCGCCAGGTGCCGGGCCGCGCCCATCAGCATGGCGGTATGGCCGTCGTGGCCGCAGGCGTGCATGCGCCCCGGCACGCAGCTCGCGTGCGCGAAGCCGTTTTCCTCGGTGATCGGCAAGGCGTCGAGGTCGGCGCGCAGGCCGATCGAGCGCGTGCCGCCGCCCGCGCGCAACACCCCCACCACGCCGGTGCCGGCGACCCCGGTATGCACCTCGTAGCCGTAGTCGCGCAGGCGCGCGGCCACCTCGCGCGCCGTTTCCTCCTCGGCGAAGGCCAGCTCGGGCTGGCGGTGCAGCGTGTGGCGCAGGTAGCGCATGTCCTCGTCGAGCGGTTCGAGTTCGGTCAGGCTGGAGAACAGTCGGTTCATGAGCGGCCTCTTGCGGGCGGAAAATGATGGCCTTGTCGGCGGTACGAGCCGCGATTATGCGCGCGGCCTCGCCTTGAAGGCGGTGCCGCCACATGCGAGTATGTTGCTTTCCCTGCAACAGACGGAGCCGCCTTGCTCGACGACGATCCGCTCATCAGCGAACGCACCCTCGCCTATCTCGAGGCCGTCGCCACCCACGGCAGCATGCGCGGCGCGGCCGATTCGCTCGACGTCAACGTCTCCACGGTCAGCCGCCAGATCGCGCTGCTGCAGCGCCAACTGCGCCTGCCGCTGGTATCGCGCAAGGGCCGCTCGGTGGCGCTGACCGAGGTCGGCCTGGCGATGGTCGACTACCATCGCGAGCGCGAACGCAATGCGCGGCGCTTCCGGCAACAGTTGCAGGACTATCGCGCGCTGCGGCGCGGGCGCTTGACGATCGGCATCGCCGAGGGCTTCGTGGCCGAATTCGTCGGCGGCGTGCTCAAGCCCTTCAGCCAGCGCTTTCCCGACATCACGCTGGAATTGCGCAGCGCGCCGCTCTCGGAGTTGATCCGCCTGGTGCGCGAGGACCAGGTCGACATCTGCCTCGCGGTCGGCCTGCAGCGCGATCCGGCCTTGCAGATGCGGCGCATCCAGAGCGATCCGCTGTGCGCGATCGTGCCGCGCGGGCATCGCCTGGCGCGGCGCAACACGATCGCGATCGGCGATCTGGCGGACCAGGACCTGGTGTTCCTGGAGCCGCAGTTCGCGGTGCAACAGCATCTCGACGCGATGCTCGATGCCGAGCGGCTGGTGCTGACGCCCCGGTTCCGCTGCGATCGTTTCTCCACCACCCTGCTGCTGGCCGCCGAGGGGCTCGGCATCGCCTTCATGACGCGGCGCGCCGCCAGCTGCGAGATCGCGCGCGGCGAGGTGCGCGCGATTCCACTCAATCACCCGATCGCGCGCGGCTTCGACCGCTACGTGATCACGCGCGCGGGCCGGCGGCTGCCGCCCGCCGGCAGTCATCTGTGGAAGGAGATCGTGCGCGTGCTGTCGGCGGCCTGAGCGGCGCGCGGCGATCGTCATCGTTTCGCTATATGATGGAACGATCGATCCATCTAGCGGATGCGCCACGCGGCGCCTTCCCCATCACGAAAGAGAAGCTCATGAGCGGCAAGCCCCAATACGACGAGGCCGTGGTCATCGACGCGGCGATCCAGGTGTTCTGGCGCCATGGTTACGCGGCGGCCTCGATCAGCGACCTGACCGAGGCGACGGGCCTGTCGCGCTCGAGTCTCTACCAGCGCTTTCGCGACAAGGACGGCCTGTTCCAGGTCGCGCTGGCCACCTACACCGAGCGCGTGCTGCGCCGCATGAATTCGGCCGAGGGAAGCACGGCGCGCGAGAAGCTGGAGACGCTGCTGCGCGGCATGCTGCCGGTGGCATCCGCGCAGCGCCCGCCGGGCTGCCTGGTGACGCGCAGTTGCGCCGAGCGCGTGGACCTGCCGCCGGCCGGGCAGGAAGCCGCGCTCGACGGCGCGCGGCGGCAGCGCGAGGTGCTGGTGGCTTTGCTGAACGAAGCGGTGGCCGGCGGCGAACTGCCGGCCGAGGCCGACGTGGAGGCGCTGGCCTGGCACTTCCTCGGCGTGTTCCAGGCGGTGCTGGGCTTGCCCCAGGCGGGGGCCGGGCGCGAGGTGCTGGAGCGGATGATCGAGGTGGCGATGGGGGTTTGGCCGATCAATCTCTCATCAAAAATTGCGTGACGTTTCGAACCACGTATTCCCGTCCGTCGTGAATTGAACGATGCTGAAAGCTGGCACATTCAGCGATGTCTCGTTTTGCTTGAGGATGAGTGTCGGTGATCCATTGAACGTGATACCACCAGATCCTGCCTGGACCGTGATGTTCGTGCCCGGTGCCAAGACAGTCATGTTGACGATGGGAGTCGAACCGTTCACCTGGATGAAGTGTCTGCCGTAGCGCAACGGTAGCGAGGCAACGGCAGCAAGACTGAATGGCGCATCCGACTGGATCGAGGAAACTTCCGCGACGTTGGTATTGTTCGCACCACTCACTTCCTGTACACCTATGTTCTTGAAACTTACACCGGTGATGCTGGGCCGGAACGCATTCGCGCTCAAGGAGATACCGTACTGCGTGTACTGACGGATTCGGCCCCCATGAAATTGAAAATCGGTTGCGTTGTCCGTGACCGTCACCCCTACCGTCTGCGTGGCATTGTCTCCAGTGAACGTCGATCCTGTAAACGAGGTTGCTGGTGCGTCGATCGTCGCGGTGACTTCACTGAACTCCACGTTGCTGAAGTGATGACTCGATCCCGCACTCGACAACTTGAGCGCCATGCTTCCAATCGCGGTGTTGGAGCCGATCCAGCCACCTGTCACCCACAGATTCGACCCCTGCTCAACGAAAATTCCTTGTCCGGTGCCGTCCAGTTCGATATCCGGGGTGGTCACGAAATAATTGAATCCGTTCATGGTGGTAGGACTGTTGATATGGAGAAACCAAGCATTGTTCTGGTATGCAACCGGCAGTGTCACGGTTTGTCCTTCCGAGAAGGCGCCAAAATATATACAGTCCCCGTTGATGCCGGTGAAGAGCGGTTCAATCAGGAACAAGTCGACGTTGCGATGCGCTTGGGTGTCGGTGCCGGTAGTGGTGATGCCGCTCCCATTCAAGTTGGAAAAGCGCGGCCTGATGATCTTGTACTCAGAAGCCACCTCGCTGACGATGCCATTGAACAGTTTGCTGCCCTGCGAGTCTGCACCGTAAATAACCAGGTCGCCGATATCAATGAAACCGACGTTTCTCAACAGGAGTGCCGCACCTGAAGTCGAGGCGGCGACGCCTTCAGCCGGCGCGATCTGCAGGCCATCGATCGACGTGTAGTAAAGCTGCCCCTTGGTGGCATCGGTTCCGTCTCCAAGCACGATACCGTTCTGGTTGGGTGTGCTCAAGCGCAGAACGGCTTGCCCCTTCGCACCACGGATCTTCAGGGCCTTCGTGATGGTAATTGGGGCAGAAATTCTGTACGTACCAGAGATATCCAGGGTCTTCCCGGCGGATGAGTCGACCGCATTCTGAATACACGCGGTACTGTCGGCATTGCCGGTGGGATCGCACCCGGGAAAATCCAGCACGTTGACCACGTCACCCAGTTTGCTGCTCACCGATCTTGCCGCACCATTGGGTGCTGCATACTGAATCGCGTCGGTCACTCCCGAGGGATGGCCGAAACTCAATGTGCCATCGAACTGTGCGTCGCCATTCACATGTAAGTCTTGGACGGACGTGGTCTGCGCCTCCGAAACTGACACCATGGACCAGCCGAGTACCAAAGCACAAACGAGAAAACGCTTCATGAAATCCTCTTTTCTGATTGTTGACATGCTTCGACTTCACTGCGCCGCCTTCCTGTTGATTGTTTCGTTGATGCCTGATGGAATTCGGCGAACCTTCACTATCCTAATGCTGATTTCGGTGGCACGGCCGGAAACCACGCCCTGGTGGCGTGCCATCAGTAGCATCCACTCATGATGTGCCCCGAAATCTTCAATTATCAAATTTTAAAAAATAAACCAATGAATTGATGTCGATTTTTACGAAGAATTACATTCACGATATCCCGTGATAGATTGCGTTCGCCAATTTCATTGGCGAAGTCTTCGCAATTATCAATTCGGAGAATTTATTGTGAATATTTCCAAGCTCACACTGGCAACCCTGGGTTTTCTCTCGCTTTCCCAGGCGCAGGCAATTGTCGTCAGCGACGACGTATTTACCGCGAACGGCGGCAACCTGAAGGACATTCCGGGTACCATCGCCACGGCGCTGGAACCCCAGCGCGTACAGAGCTATGCGCCGCAGTTCCTTTCCGCCGGGCACCTGGACACGCCCGGGGGCGCCTGCACGGCCACCTGGCTCGGCGATTCCGCGGACGGCAAGTCGGTATTCCTGCTCACGGCCGCGCATTGCACCGAGGGGACCCAGCAAACGGGCAAGGGCAATTTCAAGTTCACCGACTGGAAAGAGCGAACCATCGCTTCGGGTCAAGGCTCATATACCACCGGGCCATATCGTTTTTCCAATACGCCGGGTTTCGGCGGCGCTTCCACCGACATTGCATTGATTCAATTGCCCAAGATCGCGGATATTCTCGATCAAAACGGCAACAAGGTGGCGCGCCCGGTTCTTTACGACCTGTCGGATAACGAAGGCGAATTGAACAAGGAAGTCTGGTTTGCCGGTTATGGCTCCTGGGGAACCGGCACCGGCGGCTCGAACGGCGGTTATTTCCCGAAGTCGGGCCCGCGCCGCGCCGCCGGGGCGGCGACGATTTCGTCGATCTTCGAAAACGATCACGGGATCGGCGCAGCGTTCAAGACATCGGTCGGCCGAGACCCGTCCAAGGGCATCGACGCCTGGACCCGGACCGCGTCGGGCGACAGCGGATCGGCGTGGTGGCAATTGCATAGCGGTATCTGGACCATCATCGCCGACACCAACGGCGGCAGCGATAGCCTGTCCACCGGCGCGCGGACCTCGCAGTATGTCGACTTCATCAAGTCGGTTTACCCGCAAGCGCTGTTTCTCTCGCAAGTCCTGAGCGAACGCCGTTCGACCGCCGCGTCGAGCCTGGTCTCGCCGTTCTCCCGGTCGTCCGCGGCCGGCAGGTAACGGCCGCAGCGATCGGGCCTGCGCCGGGAAGCATGGCGCAGGCCAATCGCAAGCCTAGCGCGCAACCAGCCGCAAGGCCTGCCCCGCCTGCGGCCAGACCGGGATCGATGCGCCGGCGGCGGCATCCCAGCTGCGGATCGGCACCGTGCTCACGCCGGCCAGGTCCGATGTCAGCGCCGTGCCCGACACGTTCAGCGCCAGGCCGCTGTAGCGATTGACGATGCGATAGCCGCCCGAGCCGCCGCTGCCGATCTTCTGGAAGTACCACTGCTGCTGCGCGCCGCCCGCCGAGGACGACCAGATCGGTGCCGCGCCCCAGGCTCTTCCCGCATTGCCGCTCCCCACCCCGAGATAGCGGCCGCCCAGTTGCAGCGTGAAGAAACCGTCGCCGAGCGCGCCCAAGGTCCAGGCGCCCGAGGCCGCGGCGGGCAGATTGGTGCCGCCGTTGCCGGGATGCACGACGTAGGCCTGCACCGGGGCCGACTTGACGGCGAGGCGCATGCCGCCCGCATCGGCGTAAGCGAGCGACGCCGCATCGCGGCTCGCGTCAGGCGTGATCGTCACGTCGGCATATTCCGCGCCGTAGGTCTGGCATTTGCCGTACACGCAATACGTGCGGAAGCGATTGCCCAGCGTATCGGAGGCGGTCTTCGAGACGCTGTCGGTGAACCAGCGATACCAGGAGGCGGTCTGGTACGGCACGCTGCCGGCGAAGCGCCACTGCTGCGTCGCCAGGTCGTCGGAGACGTAGAACTTCAGGGTCGACGCGGGGCCGTTGTAGTCGAAATCGCGCGTGCCGGGCTTCGTGATCGCGCGATCCTCGGCCACGGCGACGTACTTCTGCAGATACAGGTTCCATGCCACGTTCATGACGCGCATCGTGCCGTTCGTGTAGCCGGCGGACAGCAGGTCGCCCGCCCCTTGCGCCGGCGGCACGAAGCGCTCGCTGCCGGTCCCGTCGGCGGCCGGCCCGCCTTGCGCGGCGAGATCGCTGGTCGGTCCCGCGATGTTCGATTCGAGCGAACTGGACACCGGCGCCGTCGTGCAGGGCGTGGCCGCGGCCGTGGCGGCATCGCAGGTCCAGTTCGTGCCGGGCACCTGCTGCCACTTTCCGGCGTAGAACTTCTGCCACGACGCGGGCTTCATCTTGTCCTTGATCGGCGCGCGCGCCGCGTGTGCCCACATGTAGTTGTCGAAGCCGCCCGGATTGCCGTTCTGCCCCTGGATGCGGCTCGTATAGAAGATGTAGAAATAGCCGCCCACGTTGTCCACGTAGAGGCGCGGGTCGCCGTCGCCGTAGTAGTAATACGGCGTCTTTGGGTCGCCGCGGCCGTAGGGCGAGCTCAGGATCGGGTCCTGGAGCGTCCAGTTCGCGCCCTGGTCGGTGGAAATCGCGTACGAGATGGCGTCGACGCGTGGATCGTTGCCGAACAGTTCGTTATGGACCACGCCGTACCAATTGCCCGAATCGGGATCCACCCACACGCCGACCAGGTCGCAGTAGTCGGCCTGCGTATATCCGGTGCGCGATGTCACGGGCTGCCCGAACAGCGCGATCGCGACTGGGTTCCGGTCGTTGCAGAGCACGCGCGTGTCGTACTGCGAATGGGCCCTGGCCTCGCTCAGATTGTCGACATCGGCGCCGCTGTAGAACTTCCAGTAATGGTTGTCGGGATTGTCGTCGTATTGCGAGAGCGCGTTCTGCGCATAGAAGCTGCCGTCGCGATCGATGAACAGCGAGTTCGGACTATCCGACACCGGACTCGCGGCCACCGACGGGCCTACGCTGAAACTCGCCGTCTGGGCGCTCGCGGCCATGCACAACAGGCTGGTGCCGGCGATCGTCGCGAGCCGGCCTTGCATCGATTTCATGATGGATTTCCCTCTCGATTGGAAACGGATCGAACCAGCGCCGGCCGCGGCCGGCAGCCGGGGTGCTCAGGCCAGCGTGGCGGCAAACGCGATCGGCTGGCTGTCGGTCTGGTGCAGGTCGAACACCAGCACCTCGTTGCTGCCCTGGCGCAGCCAGGGCGCCGGGCAATAGAGCCGGTGCTGCGGCCCGATCGCCCAGTAGCGCCCCAGATGGCGGCCGTTGACCCAGACATGGCCCTTGGTCCAGCGGCTCATGTCGAGATAGGTATCGGCGCTCGCGTCGAGCTGGAACGTCGTCCTGAAGAACAGGCCGCCGCGGCGCGGGTCGCTGACGACGGGCCGCAAGCCGGCCAGGAACCCGGCGTCGAGCGGCAGCAGGCGAACCTCCCAGCCCAGCAGTTCCTGGCTGCCGCCGCCGGATTGCAGCGAGACCGACTCGAGGATGCCCTTGCGATCGACCATCGCATGGCCGTAGTTCACCCGGCCCATGCCTTCGACCAGCAGGTCGAGGACCGGCGCCGGCGAATTCGCCGGGCCGGCCGGCAGGCTCAGCGGCTGGTGATGCGTGAGATTGAAGCTGCGCGCGTAGTCGGCCGGCAGCGCCGCGCGGGAGATGCCGCCGGCATACTGCCCGCCGACGAAGACCGTCGCGTAGTCGTGCACCTCGCTGACCGTCAGCACGCCGCCGGCGTAGGCCGGCAAGGTCTTGCGGTAGAGCGCCAGGCCGAATGCCTGGCCGTACATCTCGAAGGGCTGGGGCCGCTCGGTGGAGGCCGCCGGCAAGGCGGCCGGCAGGTTGTCCCACAAGGAGGCGAACGGCGCGGGCGTGATCGTGTCGGTGCGCGCCAGGGTCGGCACCGGATCGGGCACGGGGGGCAGCGGCGCGCGAAGATAGCCGCCGATCAGCTTGCGGTAGCGCGTGTAGTGCTCGGTGGCCACGCCCTGCTCGCTGATCGGCGCGGCGTAGTCGTAGCTGGTGATGTCCGGCTGATACTCGCCGCTGCCCGTATCGGTGTTCGCCCCGGAGAAGAAACCGAAGCTGGTGCCGCCGTGGATCACGTACAGGTTGAAGGACAGCTTCCGGCTCATCAGGGCGTCCAGTGTGGCCGAGATGTCGGTGGCGGTGCCCTGCAGCACCGGATCGCCCCAGTGCGTGAGCCAGCCGGGATACACCTCGCCCGCCATCGCCGGCACGTCGGGATAACGCGCGCGCGCCGCGGCGATGCCGTCGGCGGTGCCGTCGCTGAGCGCGATCGCGCCGCCCTTCACGTTGGACTGGTTCTGCTCGAGTTGCGTCAGGCCATCCTCGGTATAGAACGGCCCGTTGATCCCGCCCTGCACCCAGAGCTGGCGAACCTCCTCCATGTAGGCCGGGTCGTTCGCATAGGAGCCGAACTCGTTCTCGATCTGGATCATCAGGATCGGGCCGCCGCTGGACACCAGCAGCGGCGCGATCATCGGCACCAGGCGCGCGATGTAGCGCGAGACGGCCGCCATGTAGCGCGCGTCGGTGGCCGAATCGACCCGCAGCTGGATATCGGAGTAGCGCAGCAGGTAGGACGGCAGGCCGCCGAGGTCCCACTCGCCGCAGACATAGGGCCCCGGGCGCAGCAGCACCCACATGTCCTCGTCCTGGCAGAGCCGGATGAAGGCGACGATATCGCGGTTGTCGGTCTGGAAGTCGAATACCCCGGGTTCCGACTCGTGGTAATTCCACATGATGTAGAGCGCGATGGTGTTCATCCCCATCGCCTTGGCCATGCGGATGCGATGACGCCAGTATTCGACCGGGATGCGCGCGGGATGCATCTCGCCGCTGCGGATCTGGAATGCCTGCTTGTCCAGCAGGAATTGCGCGCCGTCGCTGCTGAACGAGAAGGTGTGCCGTGCGCGCACGCTCGGCCGCGGCTCGGGTGCGGCGGCCGATGACGACGCGCTTCCCGTCGATCCGGCCGATAGCGGTGTCGCGCCGCCGTCGTTTCCATCATCGCCGCCACCGCATGCGGCCAGCACCGGCATCAAGCTCGTCAATGCCAGGAAGTTCCTTCGACTCGTAGCCATACCTGCCCTCGTGATATCGGCGGCGATGTGGTTGCCGCCAGTCTTGTTATTCAAGGCCGTGACGCGATCGGCCCGGGATCCAGCCCATCCGATTCGTTATTTTTCATTAGCAAAACTAAGTGAAACGGCGAAAAAATCTACCCGGACGACACGAACGCGAAACCCGCCGGCCTGCCGATCGTGACCTTGCCGGGTTCGGGATCGAGCCGTCCCGATTCCTGGTCGCGGCGAAAGACGCGCAACGCGTCGCTTCCCTGGTTGCCGACGATCAGCCAGCCGCCGCCCGGATCGATCGCGAACTCCCGGGGCGTCCTGCCGAGGCAGGATTGGCGCCCTGCCTCCTTCAGCATTCCGCTGGCAGGATCGACCGCGTAGACGAGGATCTGGTCGGCATCGCCGCGGTTGCTGGCATACAGGAAGCGCCGGTCCGGCGAGAAGTGCAGCGCCGAGCCGGCCACGCCGCCGCCGAAGCCGGGCTCCGTCATCGGCACATGCTGGGCCAGGCTCAGCAGGCCGTCGTGATGGCGATAGACATCGATGCTCGCGTCCAGCTCGTTCATCACGTACGCAAAACGCCCCTCCGGGCCGAAGCGCAGATGCCGCGGCCCGGAACCGGGCCGGACCTGCAGCCAGACGGGATCGACCAGTTGCGCGGGCTTGTCCGGCGCCTCGCCCTGGAAGCGCCAGCGAAGGATCCGGTCGGCGCCGAGATCGAGCGCGAACAGATGACGGCCGTCCGGCGCGAACACCACCGAATGCGCGTGCGCGCTGTCCTGCCGCCCGCTTACCGGGCCGCTGCCCTTGAGGCGCACGCTCGCCGCGCCGGCACCGAACCGGCCGTCGGCGGCGATCGGCAGGACCGTCACGCTGCCGCCCGGATCGGCGGCGACCGAGTAATTGGCGAGCGCCAGGTGGCGACCATCCGGCGACAGGCTCAGGTGGCACGGATCCTGGCCATGCGAGGACACGCGATCGAGCAGCGTGAGCGTGCCGCTCGTGGCGTCGAACGCGTAGGCGCTGACCATCCCCGTCACGGTGGCGATGCCGGGCGAGGCGCCGCCGCCCGGCAGTTCGTTGACCGCATAGACATGGCGGCCGTCGCGGCTCGCAACCAGGTAGGACGGATTCGCCGCGGGGATCGCGAAGACGCGCTCGAGCGCGCCCGATGCCGTATCGAACCGGTAGACGTGGATCCCGTCGTCGCCACCCTCGGCATAGCTGCCGACCAGCAGCATCGGCCTGGCGCCGGGCTTCGCGGCGCGCCGGCGGCTTTCCGCCGGGCCTGTCATTTCACGGCCCCCATCGCCAGGCCCTTGACCATGAAGCGCTGCAGCCAGGCGAACACGATCGACACCGGCAGCGTGGCGCACAGCGTCGCCGCCATCACCAGTTGCCACTCGACCACGTACTTGCCGGCCACCATGTCGGTCACCTGCACGGTCAGCGTCTTGTTCTCAGGCGAGCGGATCAGCGTGTAGACCACGGCGAACTCGTTCCAGGCATTGATGAAGGTGAAGATCGCGGCCACCACCATCGCCGGCACGGTCAGGGGGAGAAACACCTTGAGCACCGCCGCGCCGCGTCCGCAGCCCTCCAGCCAGGCCGATTCCTCGAGATCGCGCGGCACCGTCTCGAAGTACGAGGACAGCATCCAGACCGCGAAGGCGATGTTGAACGCCGCGTACGAGACGATCACGCCGATCTTCGAGTCGACCAGGTTGCCGTCGCCGTAGGGAATCATCGCGGCGAGCCGGAACAGCCCGACCACCAGCAGGATCGGCGAGAGCATCTGGGTGAGCAGCAGGAACTGCCGATAGGCGCCGCGCCCGCGAAACGGCAGGCGCGCCAGCGCGTAGGCGGCGGGCAGGCTGACCGCGAGCGCCAGCGCGGTGGACAGGAAGCTGATCACCAGGCTGTTGCGCAGCGCCACGCCGAAGTTGGCGGCCTGCCACATGTCGACGAAGTTCTGCCAGCGCCAGTGGTTCGGCAGCCAGCGCGCCGGGTAGACGAACACCTCGTCGGCCGGCTTGAGCGCGGTGAACAGCATCACCGCGAACGGGAACAGGATCACGATCACCAGCGGCGACAGGACCAGCCAGCACCACAGCGTGCGCTTGCCCTTGGCGTTCATGCGGCCTCCTCGTGCTTCGGCTGGATGCGCAGGTAGATCATCGAGAACAGCAACAGGATCGCCAGCATGATCAGCGACACCGCCGCCGCCTGCCCCGGGTGGCCGAGGCGGAAGCCCAGCTCGTAGAGGTAGGTGACCAGGATATGGGTGCTCTCGTCGGGGCCGCCCTGCGTCATCACCCAGATGATCGGGAAGGAATTGAACACGTAGATCACGTTCAGCAGGATCGCCATGTTGATGAACGGCCGCAGCAGCGGCAGCGTCAGGCGCCGGAAACGCTGCCAGGCGCCGGCGCCGTCGATCTGCGCGGCCTCGTAGATGTCGGCCGGGATCGAGGACAGCCCGCCGAGCAGGATCGTCACCGTAAACGGGATCGAGACCAGGATGCCGACCAGGATTTCCGCGGTGAAGGCCAGCCCGGGCGTGGCGAGCCAGTGCAGCGGCGCGCCGATCAGGTGCAGGCGCTGCAGCGTGACGTTGACCATGCCGTAGTCGTCGTTGAAGGCCCAGCGCCAGACCACTGCGGTCATGGTCAGCGAGACCGACCACGGCAGCATCACGATGGTGCGCGCCAGGCCGCGCCCGTGGAAATCCTGGTTCAGCACCAGCGCCACCGGCACCGAGATCAGCACGGTCCCGCCGACCACGCAGGCGGTCCAGTACACGGTGCGCCACAGCGAGCCGATGAAGACCGGATCGGCGAACACGGCGCGGAAATTGTCGAGCCCGCTGAAGCCGCGAACCGTGCCGAAGCGCGAGACCTCATGCAGCGACTGGTAGACGATGTTGAAGACCGGATAGGAGATGATCAGCAGCGCCAGCAACAGGCTCGGCACGATCAGCAGCCAGGGCAGCGTGGAGCGCGGCATGGCCCTGCCGCCCCGGCGCCTCACCGGCGCGCGGCGCGCGAGCACCGCCTCGCCCGAAGCCAGCCCCGCGGCGCGCGCATCAGTGTCCGAGCGCATGGTTCGCCTCGCTGGCCGCGGCGTTCAGCGCGGCGGCCGGTTGCGCGCGTCCCAGGTAGATCGCCTGCACCGCGTTCGTGACCGCCCGGGCGGTGTCTTCCCAGCCGGATATGGTGGGCGCGAAATGCGCGCTCGGCAGCAGCGCGACGAAGGCCCGGGTATCCGCATCGCCCAGCGCGGGGTCGGCCGCCTCGGCCTTGGTGGTGGGCAGGAAACCCTCGGTGCGCGTGAACTCCACGCGCGGGCCCTTGGTGAACAGGTAGTCGAGGAACTTCCACGCGCTCTTCTTCACCTTCGAATTGCGGAACATCACGATCGAGTCCGTCACCGCATAGGTCGCGTGCACGGTGCCGACGGGGATCCCGGTGATGCCGTACTTCAGGTTCGGCACCTCCTTGTTCAGTTGCCGGGCGAGAAACGGCGCCGAGATCACCATCGCGACGCGCCCCTGCTTGAACAGGTTCTGCACGTCCTCGCGGTTGTAGCCGGTCACGCCCGGCTCGGTCAGGCCGGCATCGATCATCGAGCGGTAGAGCTGCGCGGCCTTGATGCCGGCGGGGCCGTTGAAGGCCGCCTTGCCGTCCTTGCCGTCCTTGCCGTCCTTGCCGACCACCTCGCCGCCGTACGACCAGAGCGCGTAATAGAAATACACGTCGGTCTCGATCTCCTTGCCCTGCAGGCCGAAGCCCGCGATGCCCTGGGCCTTCAGCTTCCTCGCGGCGGCCACCACGTCGTCCCAGCTGGCCGGTCCGTTCGGATAACCGACTTTCGCGAGCAGGGTCTTGTTGTAGTACAGCGCGCGTGCCGATCCCGCGATCGGCAGCCCGTACAGCTTGCCGCCCACTTCGCCGGGCGCGAGCAGCGAGCCGATGAAGCGGTCGCGGAACGCCGTGTTCATGTAGCCGTCGAGCGGCTCGGTCAGCTCGTCGCGCACGAAGTCCGGCAGCCAGCGCGTGCCGACGATCGCCAGGTCGGCATTGGCGCCGCCGGAAATATCGGTCTGCAGCTTCTGCTGCAGGGTGTCCCAGTTGACGTCCTCGATCTTGATGGTGGTGCCCGGGTTGGCCTGCTCGAAGCCGCGCGCCATCTTCTCGAAGTACGGCGCGGTGGCGTCGCTGTAGTGCGCGACCGTGACTCGCACGGTGTCGGCCCGCACCGCCTGGCTCGCCAGGCAGACGGCCAGCGCGCCGGCGGCGAACCCGCAGAGTCTCGTGATGGTCGACCGGGAAAATCGCATGGGGCACCCCTCGTCATGATGTGATGGACGGCTCTCGATGTCCGTCCTTGTAAAAATCCTACATAGCAAAAATAAAAATGTCACGAGCCCGTTGAGATTTTTTTTCCGGTGTTTTCCGCTTATATTCTGCTCATCCAGGCAAACCTGGGGCAATCCATAAGCAACGGCGCCGATGCTCGTGTATATAATTTTCACGAACTGCGAAGCATCGGGACGAGATCGGGGCGCAGCGCCCATGCATTCCAAACCTCGGAGAAACAATCCCATGAATCATGTCGTTCTGGTCACCGGCGCCTGCGGCGGAATCGGTCGCGTGCTGTGTCGCCGCTTCGTCGAGCAAGGCGATACCGTGCTCGCGCTCGATCGCGATGGCGCCGCGCTGGCCGCCCTCCCCGGCGTGCGCCCGGTGGTCGCCGATCTCACCGACGGCGAAGCCGTGCGTGCCGCCGTCGACGCGGCGGTGCGCGAGGCGGGCCCGGTCGGGATCCTGGTCGCCAACGCGGGAGCGGCCGTCGCCGGCTCGCTCGCCAGCACGCGCGATGCCGACTGGCGCCGCGATATCGACCTCAACCTGAACGGCACCTACTACTCGGTGGAAGCCGTGCGCGCCTCGATGATCGAGCGCCGGCGCGGCAACATCGTGGTGATCGGCTCCGTGAACGGCGCCACCAGCCTCGGGCACCCTGCCTACAGCGCGGCGAAGGCCGGGCTCGTCAGCTATACCCGGGCGCTTGCGACCGAGTTCGGCCAGTTCGGCATCCGCGCCAATATCGTCTGCCCGGGCACCGTCAGGACGCAGGCCTGGGAGGCGCGCATCGCCAAGGATCCGGCCGTGCTCGAGAAGCTGCGCAAGTGGTATCCGCTGGGCGACTTCCCGAACCCGGACGATATCGCCGACGCCGTGCTGTTCCTCGCCTCGGAGCAGGCGAGGATGATCACCGGCGTGATGCTGCCGGTCGACGGCGGCCTGCTCGCCGGCAACCGGCTGATGGCGGCCGAACTCACGCTCGAATCGTTCTGACACCCCACCCGGGCCAGGGCTCGAAAGGAAAAGACATGGCGGAAGTCCAGTTGCAAGGCCTCTCCAAGCGCTACGGCGCGGCGCAGGTGGTGCACGGCATCGACCTGCATATCGACGACGGCGAATTCGTGGTCCTGGTCGGGCCGTCCGGCTGCGGCAAGAGCACCCTGATGCGGATGATCGCCGGCCTCGAGGACATCAGCGACGGTGAGCTGCGGATCGGCGGCACGCGCGCCAACGAGTTGTCGCCCCAGCGGCGCAACGTGTCGATGGTGTTCCAGAGCTACGCGCTGTATCCCCACCTGAGCGTGCACGAGAACATCGCGTTCGGCCCGAGGATCCGCAAGGAAGCCCGGCAGGACTACGAACCGAGGATCCGCGCGGCGGCCAGGATGCTGAACCTGTCCGACTATCTCGATCGCCTGCCGCGCGCGTTGTCGGGCGGCCAACGGCAGCGCGTCGCGATGGGGCGCGCGATCGTGCGCGAACCCGCGCTGTTCCTGTTCGACGAGCCGCTGTCGAATCTCGACGCCAAGCTGCGCGTGCAGATGCGCACCGAGATCAAGGCGCTGCACCAGCGGCTGCGCAACACGGTGGTCTATGTCACGCACGACCAGGTCGAGGCGATGACCATGGCCGACCGCATCGTGGTGATGAATGCCGGACGCATCGAGCAGATCGGCGCGCCGCTGGCGCTCTACGATCGCCCCGCCAACCGCTTCGTCGCCGGCTTCCTCGGTTCGCCGGCGATGAATTTCGTGGACGGCACGGTCGAGGCTGCGCGGGATCTCCCCACGCTGCGGCTCGCCGACGGCACGCGCGTGCCGCTGCCCGCCGACCTGCCGGGCGCGCTCGCGGGCAAGCGCGTCACGCTCGGCGTGCGCCCGGAGGAAATTGCCTGGTCGAACGGCGAGCGCGCGCTGCGCCTGTCGGTCGACGTGGTGGAGCCGACCGGAGCGGAAACCCACGTGTACGGCAAGCTGGCCGATGCGACCTGGTGCCTGACCACCCGCGACCGGACGATCGACAGGCCCGGCATCGAGCTGGGCCTCGAATTGCCGCCCGAGCACATGCACCTGTTCGACGCGGACAGCGGGCAGCGCCTCAATTGACAGGTTCGGGCCGCCGATTTCCAGGCGGCGGCCCGAACTCGGAGCATGGATCCCGCTTCGGCATCGATTGATTAGGAATCCACATCCATCCCGGGGGAAGCTGCAATTCGGCAACAGCTTGCCCCTTCGTTCCGCTGTGCAACCGGAGCGCGTCACGGCCAATCCTGGCGCCGGCCTCGCTCCGTTCCCGAGGAGAATCGCATGCGTACCCGCTTACCGCGCCTCGCATCGAGCGCGCTGCTCGCCCTGCCGCTCTGCCTGAACCTGCCGGCCCACGCCGATACCGTGGCCGCCAATACCAGCACGCCGCTGGCGGCGACCCCGCCGATGGGCTTCAACAACTGGGCCCGCTTCCAGTGCACGGCCCAGGCGCCCACCGACGGCAGCGCGCGCGCCAATTACTCGTTCCAGCATTTCATGCTCGACCAGGCCGAGGCGATGCGCGCGACGGGGCTGGTCGCGTCGGGCTATACCCTGCTGTGGGTCGACGATTGCTGGATGTCGCGCAGCGGCAGCGGGCAGATCCAGGGCGCCGCGCGCTGGGGCGGCTCCCAGCAGCCCGGCTTCGATCCCGACCTGGGCGCCTACGCGAGCGCGGTCCATGCCAAGGGCATGCTCGCCGCCCTGTACAACACCTCCGGCGCGAAGACCTGCCAGGGCGTGGCGGCCGGCGAACAGGGCCATCAGCTGCAGGACGCGCAGACCTACGTGGCCTGGGGCGTGGATGCCCTGAAGCTCGACAATTGCGGTGCGATCGACAATGCCACGCCGCAGCAGCTCTTCAAGCAGATGGCCGATGCGCTGGGCCAGGCCAGCGCCGGTTCGGCGCGCAAGATCCTGTTCAACGAATCCGCGCCGGCCGGCTACGGGCCCACCGGGTCCGCCAAGTACGCCACGCTGGACTGGGTGCGGCCGCTCGGCCAGATGTGGCGCACCGGCCCGGACATCCGGACCACCTCGATGACCGCGGGCGGCCAGGCGGCCAGCGATCCATGGGACTACTACAACGCCAATGCCTACCAGGAAGGCGTCTATCAGAGCTACAACGAGACGATCGCGCTGTCGCGCTACGTGTCGCCGGGCAACTGGAACGATCCCGACCAGCTCCTGATCGGCGACAACGGGCTCACGCCGGCCGAGGAGCGCAGCCAGATGGCGCTCTGGTCGGCGATGGCCGCCCCGCTCATCCTCAGCACCGACGTTCGCAAGTTCGCGGCCAATCCGGCCGATCCCCGCTGGCAGCAGTCGCTCGCCACGCTGAACAACGCCGAGGTCGTCGCGGTCGACCAGGACCGGCTCGGCATCGGCGGCTACCGCGTCTCGCGCGACGATCCCTCGAGCAGCGCCGGCATCGAGGTGGTGGCGAAACCGCTCGCCGACCATGCGCTGGCCGTGGTGGTGCTGAACAAGGGCGCCGCGTCGGCCAGCCCGACGCTGTCGTTCGCGAACCTGGGCTACCGCAACGGCGCGGACGGCACGCCCTGCACGCTGGCGGTGCGCGATCTGTGGGCGCATTCGGGCTCGCAGCTCGCCGCGCAGGTGCCCCTGACGATCGGCGCCCATGACAACGCGATGCTGAAACTGAGCGGCACATGCGGCGGCTGGGCGCCGACCGGCGAGATCGAGACGGTCGGCGACTGGGGCGCGACGCCGTTGTGCATCGCCGCCGGCAGCGCGGCGCCCGGCGCGGCGCTCGCCCTCGCCAACTGCGACGCGGGACCGAAGCAGCGCTGGAGCCGCAAGGCCGATCGCACCGTGGAGCTGGCGGGCACCGGTCTGTGCCTGAGCTCGACGGCGCCCGGCGCCACGCTCGGCGGCGCTGCCGGCCAGTGGGCCACGCTCGCCAGTTGCAATGCGCAGGACACGAAGCAGCAATTCAGCTACCGGCGCAATGGCCAGCTCGCGGCGGCCGCCGACGGGACCTGCCTCGACATCTATCGCGGCGTGGTGGACGGCACGCTCGGCAAACCCGGCACGCCGCTCGACCTGTATGCCTGCACGGCCAACCAGGTCAATCAGATCTGGGCCGCGCCGCATGCCGATGTCCTGAACGACTAGCCCGGCAGCCCAGCCATGGTTTCGACCCGCTACCGGCCCGGCGGCCTGCCTGCCGCCGCCCGGTGGAGCAGGCGGCGGGCCGGGACTTGAACTGGGTTTAGAATTGCCGCTTCAGCCCATCCATCGGTTCGATGCGCAAGGCGGCGGGCCGCTCGATCCTCACCTCGGGCCCGCCGCTTCCCGCCGTTCCGTAACGAACCGCGCCCAGCGAACACCGTGTCACAACTCAACCTGATTCCGCACATCCGCAAACTGCTCGGCGAGCTGCGCCCGGCCGAGCAAAAGGTCGCCGAGCTGGTGCTGGACGATGTCGATTTCGCGCTGCATGCCAGCATCACGGAATTGGCCCAGCGCGCCAACGTATCGGAGCCGTCGGTCACGCGCTTCTGCCGCGCGGTCGGCACCGACGGGCTGCGCGATTTCAAGGTGAAGCTGGCGCAGAGCCTGTCGGGCGGCCTGTCCTATTCGCAGGCCTCGATCGAGCGCGACGACACCACCGCCACCCTGGTCGAGAAGATCTTCCACACCACCATCTCGGGCATCCAGCAGGCCTGCGACACGATCCAGACCGTCGAGCTGGAGGCCGCGATCCGGGCCATCTCCAGCGCGCGGCGGCTGATCTTCCTCGGCGTGGGCTCGGGTTCCGGGCTGGCGATCCAGGACGCCATGCTGCGCTTCCTGCGCCTGGACATCCCGACCAGCGCCTTCGCCGACGGCCATCTGCAGCGCCTGCACGCGGGGCTGGCCGAGCCGGGCGACGTGGTGTTCGCGATCTCGCACGCGGGGCGCAGCCCCGAAGTCAACGACAGCATCAAGATCGCCCGCAAGCGCGGCGCCACCACCATCGCCCTCACCAATGCGGGCGCCCCGCTGGTCGCGCTGGTCGACATCCCGGTGATCCTGCACATGCCCGGCACGGTCGACCCGAACACGCCGGGCGTGTCGCGGATCGTGCAGCTGTGCGTGATCGACGCGATCTCGATCGGCGTGTCGCTGCGCCAGGATTCGGTGATGCTGGAGAAGCTCCGGCGCGCCAAGGCCGCGCTGCACGCCAGCCCCTCGCCGAAGGAAGCCTGAGGCGGCGCGATCGCGGCGCACGGGAAACCGGCGCGCCCGCCCTGCGCGTGCCGCGTCGTGATCCCAGCCTGCCCCATCCATGAACTTCGACCTCTCCGACCTCCGCGCCTTCGTCGCCTCCGCCGATTTCGGCAGCTTCCGCGCCGCGGCCGATTCGCTGCACCTCTCGCCTTCCGCCCTGTCGCGGCGCGTCGAGAAGCTCGAATCGGCGCTCGGCGTGAAGCTGTTCGAGCGCACCACACGCCGGATGGAGCTAACCGTGGCGGGGCGCGCCTTCATCGACAAGGCGCGCAACGTGCTGACCGAGCTCGAGAGCTCGCTGTTCGGCATGGAGGACCTGGGGCGGCGCCTGACGGGCCTGGTCACCATCGCCTGCGTGCCGTCCGCGGTCAGCTTCTTCCTGCCCGACACGGTCAAGCGCTATCACCACGCCTACCCCGGCATCCGCGTGCGGCTGATCGACGAGAACTCCTCGGTGGTGTTTCTCTCGGTGGCGCGCGGCGAGGCCGATTTCGGGCTCACCTACATCGGCACCCAGGAGCCCGATATCGAGTTCACGCCGATCCTGCAGGACCCGTTCGTGCTGGCCTGCCAGCGCGATCATCCGCTGGCGCGCAAGCGTTCGGTGAGCTGGGCCGAGCTGGCCGAGCAGCCGGACTACATGCTGCTCGCGCAAGGCAGCGGCAACCGCACCCTGATCGACCACGCCCTGGCCAGCTCGGTGCGCCAGCCCAACTGGTTCTGCGAGGTGCAGCACGTGCCGGCGCTGGTGAGCATGATCGAGGCGGGGCTCGGGATCGGCATCGTGCCCAGGCTGGCGCTGCCGCGCGACCGTCATCGCGCGCTGGTCAGCGTGCCGGTGACCGAGCCGGCCGTGGTTCGCACGCTCGGCGTGATCCGCCGCAAGAACCGGCCGCTGGGGGTGGCCGCGCAGCACTTCTTCGACATGCTGGTGCATCCGCGCGAAGCGCCGCGTCGCCGCGCCAAACCCCGCCCGGCAGCCTGAAACGAGCGCCGCGCGGGCCGGCGCGGCGGGCTTCGATTCGCGCGTTTCGCGCATCAATCGAACGAAAAAATGCGTTTGTCACGGTAATCGCCTCGGCCACATCATGAACGGAACAGGAGCGGCCCATCGCGGCGCCGCCCGACATTCCGATTCGCGATCCAGGAGACGACGCATTCCATGACCCAAGCCATCACTTCCAGCGGCATCCTCGGCAAGGCCGAACTGACCGACCTGACGATCGAGGCGCTGTGCGCGCTCGGCCTGGCGCGCGACGATGCAGGCGATGTCGCCACCATCCTGGTGCTGGCCGACCTGTTCGGGCTGCGCACCCACGGCACCAGCCGCATCGAATCCTATGGCGCGCGCCTGCGCATCGGCGGCATCAAGGCCCGGCCCGAGATTCGCGCCGAACAGGTCGGCCCGGCGCTGCACCGGCTCGACGGCGACAACGGCGTGGGCCCGCTGGTCGGCTACCGCGCGCTGCAGCTCGGCATGAAGGCGGCGCGCGAACAGGGCATCGCCTGCGTGCTGGTGCGCGGCAGCAATCATTTCGGCCCGGTCTCGCCCTACAGCTACCTGGCCGCCGAGCAGGGTTTCGCCAGCATCATCGGCAGCAATGCCACCACCACCATCGCGCCCTGGGGCGGCACCGACGCCCGGCTCGGCAACAGCCCGGTGGGTTTCGGCGTGCCCAATCCGGGCGGCCGCCCCTTCATGCTGGACATGGCGATCAGCGTCGCGGCGCGCGCCAAGATCCGCAACGCGCTCAAGCGCGGCGAGTCGATCCCGGGCGACTGGGCCACCGACGCGCAAGGCCGCCCGACCACCGACCCGAAGGCGGCGCTCGACGGCTTCCTGCTGCCGATCGGCGGCCACAAGGGTTATGGCCTGGCGCTGGTGGTCGACCTGCTCGCCGGGCTGTTGTCGGGCGCGGCCTACCTCACGCACGTGAAGTCCTGGGAGGACGAGCCCGACCAGCCGCAGGACCTCGGCCACTTCTTTATCCTGATCGACACGCGGATGCTGGGCAGCGGCGACTGGCTGGCGCAGCGCATGGGCGACTACGCCGCGATCCTGCACGGCTCGGCGGCGGCCGACCCGGCCGCGCCGGTGGTGGTGCCGGGCGAGATCGAGCTGGCGCGCCTCGAGCGGCAGATGCGCGACGGCATCGATATCGGCGAGGCGCAGCGCGCGATGCTGGAAGCCGCCGCCGGCATCCGCCGCGAGGCCTGAGCCGGCCGCGGCACATCGAGAGGAGACAGGCGGCGGCGCCGGCATCGAGCCCGGCCCGTGCCTCCATGACAAGCTAAGGAGCGGCATGTGACCAAGATCCGATGGCGTATCGTTTTGCTGCTGTTCATCGCGGGCTTCATCAACTACCTGGACCGCTCGGCGCTGTCCGTCGCGGCGCCCGCCGTCGCGCAGGAGCTGCATATCTCGCCGGCGCATCTCGGGCTGGTGTTCTCGACCTTCTTCATCGGCTACGCGGCCTTCAACTTCATCGGCGGCTGGGCGGCCGACCGCTGGGGCGGCAAGAACGTGTTCTCGGGCGCGATCCTGCTGTGGTCGCTGCTGTGCGGCGCCACCGGCCTGGCGAGCGGCTTCGGCTCGCTGCTGGCGGTGCGCACCCTGTTCGGCATGGCCGAGGGGCCGCTGGCCACCACCATCAACAAGATCGTCAACAACTGGTTTCCGCACAGGGAATCGGCCACCGCCTTCGGCTTCGCCAACTGCGGGCTGCCGCTGGGCGGCGCGGTGGCGGGGCCGGTGGTCGGGCTGATGACCGCCGCCTACGGATGGCGCGTCGCGTTCGCCGGCATCGCCTGCTTCGGGCTGGTCTGGCTGCTGTTCTGGCATCGGCTGGCGACCGACCGGCCGCGGCAGCATCCGCGCGTCTCGATGCAGGAGCGCGAGCTGATCGAATCGGATCGCAGCGTGCCGGAGACGCCGGCCGACGTGCAGCGGCTCGGCACCTACCTGCGGCAGCCGGCGATCCTCGCGGCGATGATCTCCTACTTCGGCTACAGCTACATCCTGTTCTTCTTCCTCACCTGGTTCCCGAGCTTCCTGACCATGGACCGGCACCTGAGCCTGAAGAGCATGAGCCTGGCCACGGTGCTGCCCTGGCTGCTCGGCTTCATCGGCTACGGCCTGAGCGGGCTGCTGTCGGACTGGATCTTCCGGCGCACCGGCAATGCGCTGCGCGCGCGCAAGTGGGTGCTGATCGTCTGCCTCGGCACGGCCGGCATCTGCGTGGCGCTGGCCGGCGCGGTGACCACCACGCTCGGCGCGCTGCTGCTGATGGCGGTCGGCGTGTTCGCGCTGTATCTGAGCGGCAGCACCTACTGGGCGCTGATCCAGGACACCATTCCCGGCCCGAAGCTCGGCAGCGTCGGCGGCTGCGTGCATTCGATCGCGAATTGCGCGGGCATCGTCGGCCCGGCCGTGACGGGTTTCCTGGTGCAGGAAAGCCATACCTTCTTCAGCGCCTTCGTGCTGGCGGGAGCGATCGCCCTGGCCAGCGTGCTCGCCGTGGCCGTCCTGCTGCGCCCGGGCGCGGCGGCCGGGATCGAGGCGAATGCGGCGCGCGCGGCAGGCTGAGCTTCGATGACGCGATCCTCCATGTCACTGCCGCCGATGCCCGGCGAAGGCTTCGCGCCGGATTTCGTCGCCGCGCTGCCGGCCCGGCGGCTGGCCGCCGGGGGAGCGCTGTACGTGGCCGATGCGGGCGACGTGGGCGACGTGTGTGAGCCGAGCCTGTTGTTCGTGCATGGCGCATTCCACGGCGCCTGGTGCTTCGGGGCATGGATGCAATGCCTGGACGAGATCGGCATCGCCTCGGCGGCCCTCGACCTGGCCGGGCATGGTTTCCTCGCGAACGAGGCCCTGCCGCCGACCACGACCATCGACGATTACGCCGAAGCAATCGTCGAGGCCGCCTCGCTGCCGGGCCGTGGCCTCACCGTGGTCGGTCATAGCCTGGGCGCGCTGGCGGTGGCGCGGGCGGCGGCACGCATCGAGTTCGCCGGCATCGTGCTGCTCGCGCCCTCGCCGCCCGGCAACCTGCCCGGCGCGGCTCGCGTGGCCGGCGTGGCGCCGGGTGAACCGGTGGCGCCGCCTGCCTACGAGCCCGCGCTGCAACGCTATCTCGGCGGCCAGGCCCGGGCATGGAGCGAGCATTGGTATCGCCTGCTGGGCAGGGAAAGCCCCGCCGCGCTGAACGATCGCTACACGCTTGGCCTGGCCGTCGATCCGGCGCCGCTCGCGCGCAAGACGCACGTCGTGTCGGCCGGCCTCGACGATCCGGCGCGCCACCCCGAAGGCCAGGACGCCGCGATCGCGCGCTTCTACGGCGCCTCGTATCGCCTGCTCGCCGACGCGCCGCATTGCCTGATGCTCGGCCCGCATTCGGCGCTCGCGCTCGCCGAGGTGCTGGACTGGCATCGGCGTCCCGGCGGCGGCGTCACGCCTCGATAGACGACATCCCCCTCCCACTCTCGACTTGATTCCATCGCCATGAGATTCGATCCGTCCTTGCTTCAGGCCTTCGCCCCCGAAGGCCGGCTGCGTGCCTCCATCAACCTCGGCAACCCGATCCTCGCCGGCAAGGACGCCGCGGGCGAGCCGGCCGGCGTGTCGGTCGACCTCGCGCGCGCCCTCGCCGAGCGCCTCGGCGTCGAACTGGAACTGGTGGTGTTCGATGCGGCAGGCAAGTCGGTGCAGGCCGTCGGCGAGGAACGCGCCGATTTCGGTTTCTTCGCCATCGATCCGCTGCGCGGCGAAACCATCGCCTTCACCGAGCCCTATGTCCTGATCGAAGGTTATTACCTGGTGCGCGACGCCTCGCCGATACGCGGCAACCAGGACGTGGATGCCGCCGGGCATCGCGTGGTGGTCGGCCAGGGCAGCGCCTACGACCTGTTCCTGACGCGCAGCCTGAAGCACGCGCGAATCGTGCGCGCGCCCACCTCGCCGACGGTCGTCGAGACCTTTCTAGAACAGGGGCTGGAGGTGGCGGCGGGCGTCAGGCAGCAACTGCAAGCCGATGCCAGCACCACGCCCGGCCTGCGCCTGCTCGACGAGCGCTTCATGGTGATCCGGCAGGCGATGGGCTTGCCCAGGCGCCGCGGCCCCGCCGCGGCGCGGGCCCTGCATGACTTCGTCGAGGCGATGAAGGCCTCCGGCTTCGTCGCCGAGGCGCTGGCGCGGCACGGCATCGTCGGCGCGTCGGTGGCGCCGGCGGCGCCGGTGGCATGAGGCCGGGGCAGGGAGCGCGCCGTTCGCGTGCCGCCCTGCCCGTCGCGACACGCTCGATCAAGCAAGCGCGACACGCGACATCAGCGCGATGGTCGCGAAGCCCAGGATCGTCATCAGGATCGACGACGACACATGGATCGCGACCTCGGCCAGTGCCCAGCCCATCCGCCCGCGCTGGAGGTTGCCGACCACCTCGGCGGAGAAGGTCGAGAACGTGGACAGGCCGCCCATCAGCCCGGTGGTGACGAACAGGCGCCATTCCGGTGGAATCTGCGGCATGCGCGCGAACACCGCCAGCGCGACGCCGATGATGTAGCCGGCAATCACGTTGGCCGCGAGCGTGCCGAGCGGCAGCTCGGGATACCAGGCATTGAGGCGGATCCCGAGGAACCAGCGAAACAAGGATCCCAGCGCGCCGCCGACCGCCACCGCGAGAATCGATTGGAACATCTGTGACGCTCCTTTGAATGCGCCCGACGACGCATATGGCATGCGCGCCGCCGTCGGCTAGGGTTCGCGCGAGCGCAGTTCGGGATGCATGCGGATATGCAGGAGTACGAGCCAGCGGCTCGGGCAATCGTCGGCGATCGAGACCACCCGCGGCGGGCTGCCGTCGAAGCCCAGGTAGCGCCGCGAGGCGGCCGCCTCGTAGGCCCGCCTCGCGTCGAGGCTGAGCCAGCGCATCGCCATCGGCATCGTCACCGCGCCGAACGCCGCGAACCACCAACGTTGCATGCCCGGCTGGATCGCCATCGCCAGGCAGGACAGCAGCCAGGCCAGCACGGCGTTCACGGCCAGCGCATAGGCCGCCAGCGCCAGTTGCCCCCTCATCTGCTCCCGCTTCGGATCCCAAGACATCGTCGCGCCTCCTGGTGGCCGGGTTCGTCATCCTTCGAGCGTTGCCGCCTCGCAGGGCAGGAACACCGCGCGCACGTTCTTCAGTCCGGTACCGTGCGTGCGCCAGAATTCGCGCAGCTTGCTCTCGAGGTCGATCAGTTCGATGCAATGCGGGAAGCGGTGATGCACCAGCTCGGCATGTTCGTGATGCAGCCGGTCGCCGTTCAGGTAACCCGCGTGGACGCGGTGCAGCACCGCCTGCTCGATGCCGGCCCGCTTGGCGCGCTCGAGCAGGTGATGCGCCAGGCTGGGACGCGCGAGACGGTGCCAGAAGCGCTTCGGGACATGGTGGGCATGGGCGCGTTCGGCATGGTGGAAGTACAGGCGCAGCGAAATCAGTTTGGACATGATGGACAAGAAGATGGAACAAAGGGGTACAGGGATCAGGACTGGGTGGAGGTGGCAGCGGCGGCCGCGGCGCGACGCGCGCGTCGTAGCGCGGGTATCTCCGACAGCCGCATGCCGGCGGGCAGCAACGGATGCTTGGCGTGGTCGACGCGCTGGGCGCGATAGATGCCGGTGTGCCCGGAGAACAGGTAGGCGACCACGCAGGCCAGCGCCGCATACACGGCAATGTCGGCGCCGAACAGTTCGATGGCCATGATGGTCGACGCGATCGGCGTGTTGGCCGCGCCCGCGAATACCGCGACCAAACCGAGGCCGGCCAGCACCGGAATCGGCAGGGCCAGCAGATGCCCCAGCGCGTTGCCCAGCGTCGCGCCGATATAGAACAGCGGCGTCACCTCCCCGCCCTTGAAGCCCGAGGCGAGCGTGACCACCGTGAACGCGAACTTGCCCGCGAAGTCGTAGGCGGGCAGCGGCCCGTCGAAGGCCTGGACGATGGTGGGAATGCCGAGCCCGAGGTACTGCGGGACATCGAGCGCGACGGCCGCCAGCGCCACCACCGCGCCGCCCAGCAGCGGCCGCGCCGGCGCATAGGCGACCTTGCGCTTGATGAAGGCCGACAGCGCATGCGTCGAATCGGCGAACAGCATGCCGACGAGGCCGAACACGATCCCGGCCACGATCACCGAGCCGATGCCGGGGAGCGTCGGCGGAGGAATCAGGGGAATGCGGTAGACGGTATGGTGGACGCCCCAGGCCAGGCACACCTGGTCGGCCACCAGCGACGAGGCGATGCAGGTCAGCAGCGCGTCGTAGCGCAGGCGGCCGATCGCCAGCACCTCCAGGCCGAAGATCGCGCCGGCCAGCGGGGTACCGAACACCGAGGCGAACCCGGCGGCGATCCCGCCCATCAGGAGGATGCGGCGCGCTTCGCGATCGAGCCCGAAATGCGCGGTGATCCGGTCGGCCAGCGCCCCGCCCATCTGGACCGCGGTGCCCTCCCGCCCGGCGGAGCCGCCGAACAGGTGGGTCACCACGGTGGCGACCAGCACCAGCGGTGCCATGCGCTTGGGCACGATCTTCTGCGGATCGTGGATTTCGTCGATCAGCAGGTTGTTGCCGGACTCGACCGACTGGCCGACGCGGTGGTACACCCAGCCGGTCGCGAAACCCGCGAACGGCAGCAGCCACAGCAGCCAGGGACGGCCGAGGCGGAGGTCGGTGGCGCGATCGAGCGCATGGAGAAAGACGGCGGAAGCGGTGCCGGCAAGCGCACCCAGCAGGCAGGACAGGAGCAGCCAGCGCGCCACGTAGGGCAGCATGGCCAATTGCTCGAGGGATTTCAGCTTTTTCATGGTTTCCAGGTTTGAAGCAGCATCAAACCTGGGCGATGGCGGCACCTCGCGGACGACCTACGACCTCCCTCACCCAGGAACTCGTAGGCATCATCAGCCGCTGGCAAGCGGCGGTTACGGGAGGTATGCCATCTCCGAAAAGCGCTCCGATCTTACCGGACAATTCGCTCGCCCCGCAATGCCGCCGCTTCCGGCAACGGCATGGCGGGGATGCCGAGGATTCAGTCCGCGATCGACGCCACCGGCATCGCGCCGGTCACGATTTGTCCTGCGTTCCGAGCGAGCCGTACTCGATCGGCATGCGCGTGTAGAACAGGCGAATGCCCTCGGTCTTCAGGCGCTCGAGCAAGGCATCGATCCTCACGTCCTCGGCGATCAGGGTGACGGTGACCGGCTGGTCCGCCAGTTCGAAGAAACGCGCGGCATGCAGCTTGCCGCTGGCGTCCACCGCCTCCGATAGTTCGGCCACCGTGGCCCCGACGATGTTCGCCTGCCTGGCCTCGTCGAGGATCCATTCGACCAGCGTCATGTGCTTGACGCGATGGCTCTGGTTGGCGGCATACAAGGTGAGCTGACTTCCGTTCATGAGCGCCTCCTGATCGGGCAACGCGGTTTCGCATCCGGCGCGCTCGAGCGCAAGCCGGCATCGCGCCCGAGACGAACGAAGGAAAGGGTCGATTTCATGGGAAACCCGATTCGTGCAGTTTGCAGAAATCCGGGCAACAGGACGCTTGAGCAATGCCTACGCGTCCTGGAGCCAGGGACCGTAGGCATCATCAGCCGGGCAATGCCGGCGGTTGGGTCGAGGAGGAATGCCATCTCCGTGCGCGCAGTCTAGCATGGCTCGCCGCGCGGCGTGGCATGGAAATTTATTTCGGATTGCTTTCGGTTCGCGCTCAGGCCTCCGGACTGTGGCACACCATCTCGATGTTGTGCCCGTCCGGGCCGATCACGAAGGCCGCGTAGTAGTTCGCGTGGTAATGCGCTCGCAGGCCGGGCGCGCCGTTGTCCTTGCCGCCGGCCGCCAGCGCCGCGCGATGGAAGGCATCGACCTGCTCGCGATGATCCGCCGTAAAGGCCAGGTGCAGGTGCGCGGGCGTCTCGTCGGTCTGGTACAGGCACAGGGAGGCCTTGCCCTTGGGACTCATTTCGATGCCGTAGGTCGGCACGCCCTCGCCGAGCACCGCGACGCCGATCGGCTCGAGTGCCTTGAGGAAGAAATTTTTGCTTGCCGCGTAATCGCTGACGCCGAATTTGACATGGTCGAACATGAATGGCTCCTGGCAAGGGGATGCGAGACGATGACACAAGCGCGCGATGTCTTCAATCCTCGTTTCGAGCAGGATGCGCCTGCCCGCCATCGTATCGATGGACTCGCCCGAATAGCTCGATATCCTCACCATCGACCACCATGCCCGCGCCATCGGGGCAAGCATGCAGGTTCGGCAGGGTCGACGACAGGCTGCGCTGCCAGGCCATCAGGTTCGCCGGATCGAAATGCGGCCAGAAGCGGAAGTCGACCAAGGCGAGCCCGGCATCGTCGGTCGATTCCGGATCCCGGATGTCCCCGCACAACAGCGCCGATTCGATGCTCGGCGTCATCAGGATCGCGCCCGCGCTGACGCCGATCAGCACGCCGCCCTCGGCCGCGTAGCGGGCCAGGCGTGACAGCCCATCGCCGCGCCGCAGCCAGGACAGGAAGGAAAAAGTGTTGCCGCCCGACAGGTGGATCGCATCGCACGACAACACCGCCGACCATGCCGCCTCGGACGCGGGATCGCGCGGATCCACCCGCGCGGCCAGTTCCGCGCCGATCGAGCGGTAGTAATCGGCCTGACGATGGAAATGGAGAAGCCGCGGGTCGGGCTCGGCGGGAACATGGCCGATCCGTGGGCGCTCGCGGCCGATCAGTTGCAGCAGGCGCGCGTTCATGGCCTCGTTGCCGGGTGCTTCCTGATCGCTGTACAAGGCCAGTCTTCGATGAATCGGCATGATGCCTTCCGGTCGGTTTCGCGTTGGCGGGATTGTCCCGTGACTGGCGCCGGCGCTCAAGCCAGCGTCGCCTGCTCCCGGATCATGTCGTACAGCGCCTGCGCCGCCGGCGACAGATGCGCGGTCCTGCGCGCCACCAGCACCAGGGTTCGCGACACCGGCGGATCGACCAGCTCGATGGTGCGAACGCCGGGATAGGCGCCCTTCTGGATCGCCAGCCGCGGCACCACCGCCGCGCCCACGCCCTGCGCCACCAGGCCGACGGCCGTCGAACTGCGCTGCACCTCGTAGAACGACTGCAAGGCGAACTGCGCCGAACCCAGCGCGAGATCGAGCAAGGGCCGGTTGCCGCTGAACTCTCCCGCGAAGATCAGCGGATAGGCGTGCAACTGCTTCCACGCGATACGCCGCCGCCGAGCCAGCGCGTGATCCTCATGGCAGATCAGCACGTAGCGATCCTCGGTGAGCGGCACGCTCAGCAGATCGGGATGATGCTCGCCCGCGATATGGATGCCGAACTCGGCCTCGCGGCGGCGCACCGCCTCGATCACGGCCGACGAGGCGTGGTCGAGGATATTGACGCGGTTGTGCGGATGACGTGCCGAGTAAGCCTGCAGGATGCGCGGCAGGTACTGCACGCCCACCGTCGGCACGCAGGCGATCGAGACGTCGCCGCGGCGCGCCATGCCGGTCTCGCGGATCTCCGCCAGCGAATCGGCCAGCTCGCCGAGCAGGCGCCGCGCCTGCGGAAGAAAATCGCGGCCGATCTCGGTCAGCATCAGCGAGCGCGTGGTGCGCTCGATCAGCTTCACCCCCAGGAAATCCTCCAGCTTGCGCAGACGCTGCGTGATCGCCGTCTGCGTCACGTGCAGCGCCTCGGCCGCGCCCTGGAAGCTGCCGCGATCCGCCACGGCGATGAATGCCTGCACGCCAAGCGTGTCGATTTTCATAAGAAAAAGACATCAATGCCGAAAATACTTTCATTTTACTGCTCGGCGCACGAGGCTCAAGCTATCCATCCCGCGAGGAGACGACCCCACATGAACATCACCATACTCGACGATTATTTCGACACGCTGCGCCACCTGCCCTGCTTCCACAAGCTGGACGGGCAAGCCGTGACGATCTGGAACGACCATGTGCAGGACCTCGACACGCTGGCCGAGCGGCTGCGCGACACCGAGGTACTGGTGCTGATCCGCGAACGCACGCAGATCCGCGCGCCGCTGATCGCGCGCCTGCCGAAACTGCGCCTGATCAGCCAGCGCAGCGTCTATCCGCATATCGACATCGCCGCCTGCACCGAGCACGGCGTGATCGTCTCCTCGAACCAGCATGCCGGCAGCCCCTCGTACGCGGCGGCCGAGCTGAGCTGGGGCCTGGTGATCGCGGCGATGCGGCAGATTCCCCAGCAGATGGAGGCGCTGCGCGCCGGCCGCTGGCAGATCGGCGTGGGCCGCAGCCTGCGCGGTCGCACGCTGGGCATCTTCGGCTATGGGCGGATCGGTGCCGAGGTGGCGCGCTACGGCGCGGCCTTCGGCATGAAGGTGCTGGTCTGGGCCAGCGCGGCCTCGCGGCAACGGGCCCGCGACGACGGCTGGGACGTCGCGCCGGACCAGCAGGCCTTTTTCGAGACCTGCGACGTGCTCTCGCTGCACATGCGCCTGGTGGCCGCCACGCACGGCATCGTCACCGGGCAGGACCTGGCGCGGATGAAACCCGATGCGCTGCTGGTGAATACCAGCCGCGCCGGGCTGATCGCGCCGGGGGCGCTGGAGCAGGCCTTGCGGGCGGGCCGCCCGGGCATGGCGGCACTGGACGTCTACGACGAGGAACCGTTGCGCGATCCCGGGCATCCGTTGCTGAACATGCCGAACCTGGTATGCACGCCGCATATCGGCTATGTGACCGAGGACGAATACGAGATTCAGTTTTCCGACATATTCGACCAGGTCGTGGCCTACGCGGCCGGGCAGCCGATCCACGTGGTCAATCCCGAGGTGCTGGCACACGCGCCAACGCCGGGCGACGCCGCCGTCGAAGCCCTGATTCTCGACCTGCTGGAGTGGATCGGCTCGGGCGCGCGGCCCTACGGCGAGGTGATGGAGGCCTGGCGCACCTCGTGCCCGCGCCTGCCGGTCTGGGAGGAAGCCGGCGCGCGCGGTTACCTGGAGCGCAGTCACGCGCCGGGTGGCGTCGCCGAGGTGAGGGTCAGCGAGACCGGCGCGGCCCATCTGCGTGCGCGCCGCAAGACGCCAGGGTGAGGGCTCGGGGGCCGCGCCTCCCATGCGGCCCGGTGCGCTCCGATCCGGCCCGAGACGCCGACGAGCCTGAACACGTCCGTTGCGCGGGCCATTCGTCCCGCGTCGTGCCTCGACACCTGCCGGCTGCGCCAAAAGGCGCCGGCACCTTACTGCCAAGGCACCGGGCCGCTCGCCGCGGCTGATATCCATATCGCGATTCCTTGGTTGGGAATCGCTCCCCGCTTCGCTAGTATCCAACGCGCCCTTGCCCACGCGCGTCGCCGACCAACGCGTCGCACGCGACCCGGCAGCCACTCCAATCCGCTTCCCGCTCCTATGTCCCAGTCAACGCATCCCGGCTCATCGCCCGGGACCTTCACGCGCGCGCTCGCCGAAGCGATCGTGCGCGCCGAGCCCTTGCGCGACCCGGCCGCGATCGCCGCCGCGCGCGACGGCCTGCTCGATTTCCTCGCCGCCGCTTTCGCGGGCGCCGACGATGCCGGCTATCGCAAGCTGCTGGCCGCCCTGCCCGCGGATACGCCACGCGACGGCGGCGTTGCCGTGATCGGCCGCGCGGCCGGCGCCTCGCCGCAGCAAGCCGCGCTGCTGAACGGTTATGCCGGCCATGCGCTCGACTACGACGACGTCCACAGCAGCGTGCGCGGCCATCCCGGCACGGTGCTGCTGCCGGCGCTGCTCGCACTCGCGCAGCAGCGCCGGGCCAGCGCGCTCGCACTGCTCGAGGCCTATGTGATCGGCGTGGAGACCATGGCGCGCCTGGGCCTCGCGCTCGGCAGCCGCCATTACGAACTCGGCTTCCACAACACGGCCACGCTCGGCACGCTGGGCGCGGCAGCCGCCACCGCGCGCCTGCTCGGGCTCGACGCGGCAACGGTCGAGACCGCGCTCGGCATCGCCGCCACGCAATCGGCCGGCCTGCGCCTGCAATTCGGCAGCGAGATCAAGCCGCTGCACGCCGGGCTCGCGGCCCGCGCCGGCCTGTTCGCCAGC
>NZ_VWWK01000053.1:0-38432 GCF_011753035.1 Burkholderia sp. Ax-1720
GCCTCGACGCGCGCGGCCAGGCGCAGCTCGATGCGCTGTTGCGCGTACCAGCCCGGCTCGCGCACGAACAGGCGCGGCTCCTCGGCCGCCGCGAGCAGCGCGTCCTTCGACAGCAGCGGCCGGTCGTAAGGCGCCTCGGGCTCCTCGCCCAGCATCAGGATCGGCAGCGCGGCGTCACGCTCGCGCAAGGCCTCGGCCGCGCGCCGGGCCGCGTGGCCGGCGCCGACGATCACCACCGGATCAGCCGACATGGACCTGCGCCTGCCCGTCGACCATGCGGATCGGATAGCTGCGCACCGCCTCGGTGATCGGCGCGCAGCGCGGCGCGCCGCTGCGGATGTCGACCAGCCCCTGGTGCAGCGGGCACTCCACGCAGCCGTCCTCGACGAAACCCTCCGACAGCCGCGCGTGGCCATGCGTGCAGAGATCGTGCAGCGCGAACAGTTCGTCGCCGAGCCGGAAGATCGCGATCGGCTTGCCGCCGACCACGCGCGCGGCCGGTTCGTCCTCGCTGAATTCGTCGAGCGCGCCGAGCGCGTGCCAGGTATCGAGCGTGTCCTCGGTCATGATGATGTCCTTCCTCCAGCGGTTCAGATCGGCGTCGCGAGCAGGGTCTGCACGCGCGAAGTGTCGTAGATCACGCGCTTGGCGCGATAGCGCAGCCCCTCGGGCGTGCGCACCACGGTGTCGAAGTAGCGGCCCGCCTGGTAGACATGCGATTCTCCGTCGCTCTTGGTCTGCACCACCACGTAGTTGCTCTCGGTGTCGATCTCCTCGCCGCGCACTTCGAGGATGGTCAGGCCCGAGGTCATGTGGCGATAGGTATGCGCGTCGTAGATGTTGGCGTGGCGCAGCGACACCACGCGATCGCGCAGCATGCGCCGGTTGCTGCAGTGGATGATGCCGATCGGCAGGCCGAGATCGGCGTTCTCCTTCGGCACGATTTCATACAGGCAGTCCTCGGTGAACATCTCCGGCCAGCTTTCCAGCCGGTTGTTGTCGAGGTGGCCGAGATAGCGGTTCTGCAGCATCGTCAGTTCGAGCCACAGCGAAATGTCGTCGGTCATGGGTGTGCTCCGCGGGGTTCTCAATAGCCCATCAGCTTCTGGTAGCCGACCCAGAAACGCCGGATCAGGCTTTCGGTGATCACCGTGTCCTGCTGGTCGGGATTGCTGCGCGACATCTCGATCACCGAGCTCGCGTCGGGATCGCGGAAGGTGCCGCGCTGCACCAGCTCGGTGGCCTCGGTGTCCTCCATCGAGATGTAGCCGGCCGGCCCCACCAGGTTGGCCTGCTTGATGCGCAGCGCGCGCAGCTCGGGCGTGTCGTCGGCATAGCCGAAGAAGTGGAACACCAGCTCGAAGTTGCCCGGCCCCTTGGGCAGCAACTGGCGCGCCACCAGCGTGTTGTGGATCTGCTGGATCACCAGTTGCGGGAAGATCGGCTGGATGTGGTTGGTGGTGTCCTCGTCGTATTCGGACACCAGCCCCAGGATCGAATCGTCCTCCAGCGCGAAGCCCTCGTCGAAGGAGCGGATGTTCTGCTGCTTGTAGGCCGCCGAGGTGTCCTCGCCGGTCTTGGTGACGGTGATGATGCTGTGCAGGCCGTGCGTCGCGTCGGGGATCGAGCGCGCCTTCATGCCGACCCGGAAGATATTGAAGGTGGTATGGAACAGGTGCAGCATGCTCGCGTGATACGGGTCCTTCACGTTCTCGAAGTAGAGTTTCCAGTTCGACTTCGAGTATTGCCGCGTGCAGCCGAGGTACTCGATCGGCTTGCGGAAGATGCGGTCGATCCAGGGCCGCATTTCCGCGCCCAGGTACTCGGGCAGCGGCGCGACTTCCTCGCTGAAGCTCGCGAACACCAGGCCGCGATAGCTCTCGACGCGCAGCTGGCGCAACCCGTGCTGCTTCGGATCGAAATCGGGCGGCATGCCGGTCATGCCCTTCTGCCCGCGCCGGAACGGCACGCCGAGCAGGTTGCCGGCATTGTCGAAGCTCCATTGGTGGTAGACGCAGGTATGCGAGCTGGCGTTGCCGCGTGCCTGGCGGCACACCTGCGCGCCGCGATGCGCGCAGCGGTTGACCCAGGCCGAGAGCGTGCCGTCCTCGCCGCGCGTGACCACCACCGGCGTGTCGCCGACGAAGCTGCTCTTGAAATCGCCCGGCTTGGGCAGCTCGGCCTCGAGCGCCACGAAGTTCCAGGTAGGACCCCGAAAGATCCGCTCCTGCTCGCGCTCGTAGACGGCCTGCGAGCTGAACACCTTGTAGGGTACGCGCGAGCCGTCCTCGCGCGGAAAACGCAGTTCGGCCGTGTCGTGACGGTCGGCGAGCCGCACCGGCGTTTCGGTCAGTTCCATGGTGGTCTCCTGGGGACGAGGGTGGATATCACCCGACAGGAACCGATTCTTGAAACGCTAATATTCGGCGTCTATCCGGAAACGGCGGGCGGCCCCCGCTTGCGGCACTGCACTATCCAGTTCCGGCGGCTTTCTGGCGATTGCCGATTATTTTTGCGATAGGATCGCGAAAACGACAGCGGCGCCGAGGCGCCGCTCACCGACACGATCATGTCCCCGACCCTGTTCGATCCGCTCGCGCTGCGCGCGCACCGGCTGTTCGAATCGCGCGATCTCGACGAGACGCGCGAGCGCATCTCGCGCGTGATGCAGCCGCACGCGCTGGTGCCGGGCGGCCGCCGGCACGGCGGCGCGGCCCATATGGATTTCGTGCGGCTCGGGCGACTCGGGCTGGGGGCGATCGCCTTCGGCGAGGCGATGCAGGTGCGCGTGGACGCCGTCGACGGCTACCACCTGCTGATGTTCTGCGTGGCCGGCCATGCGCGGGTGCGCGCCGGCGGGCGGCTGCTCGCGGTGGACGGGCGCACCGGCGTGATCTGCGCGCCCGGCGAGACCTTCGACGCCGAGTTGTCGTCCGATTGCGAGCAGTTCGTGATGCGCATCGACGCAGCCGCGCTGGCGGCGCTGACGGACGGCGCGCCGGGCCTCGACCCGGTGGTCGGCGTGGGTGGTGCCTCGCTGGCGCCGTGGCTCCAGCAACTGATGCTGGTGGCACGCTCGCCGGACCTGCTGGAAGCGGCCTGCGCCAACCCGCGCGTGGCCGATCGCATCGAGCAGTTGCTGCTCGACCTGCTGGTGGACGGCCATCCGGCGCGCGCGGCGGGCCGGCTCGGGCTTTCCGCCCGCGCCCATGCCGCGCTTCCCGTTCCGGCCGGCAATCCCGCCGCCCTCGCCATCGCGCCCCGCCGCCACGATCCCGCGCCCGCCTTCGTGCGTCGCGCCCAGGAATTCGTCGAGGCCGCCTATGCGCAGCCGCTGCAACTGGCCGATATCGTGACCGCGGCCGGCGTGCCGGAACGCACGCTGCGCGAGGGTTTCCTGCAGTTTCGCGGGCTCAGCCCGACGCAGTTCCTGCGCGCCACGCGGCTCGAGCACGCGCGCGAGCGGCTGCGCGCGGCCGGGCCGGGCCGGCGTATCGCCGATATCGCGCTCGATTGCGGGTTCGCGCATCTGGGTCGTTTCGCGATCGCCTATCGCGAGCGCTTCGGCGAATCGCCCTCGGACACGCTGGAGCGGCGCTAGCGAGCGTCTCGATCGCCCCTCTACCTGGCGCCGTAGCGGCTGCATCAGGCCGCATCCGCCGCTTCGGTCAGCTCCGGCGCTTCGATACTTCAGCCGTCTCGGCCAGCCCGGCTATCTGGGCCATCTCCGCCACGCAGCCTGCCCTGCCAGGCGCCTGGCCACTTCACCGCCGCTGCCCCGGCGTGACTCAGGCGCCCGCCGGCCCCTGCGCCAGCGCGAACAGCTCGCGCGCCAGCCGGCAGAACAACGCGGTGGCCGACCCCTCGTCGTGCAGGCGCCGGCTCATGATGATCGGCGAGGTGGCGACCGGCTCGGGCAGCCGCCGGTAGACGATGCCGCGCACGCGCACGCCCTCCACGCCCTCCGGCACCAGCGACACGCCCACCTGGGCCGCCACCAGCCCGAGCGCGGTCTGCAGCTCGCGCACCTCGTGCACGGCGGCCGGCGTGAGCCCGCCGTCGCGCAGCGCCGAGAGCTGCTGGTCGGCGAAGCTCGGCCTCGGCGTGCTGGGATAGACGATCAGCGTGTCGGCGGCCAGCTCGGCCAGCGTGATCGGCACCGCGGGATCGGCGCAGCGATGCCCGGCCGGCAAGGCCGCGATCAGCTTCTCCTCGATCAGGGCCTCGCGCACCAGTTGGTCGTCGTCGAAGCGCAGCCGGCCGAAACCGACGTCGATGCGCCCCCCTTTCAGCGCGCCCAGTTGCTCCAGCGTGAACATTTCGATCAGCGACAGCTCGACGTTCGGCGCGCGCTCGCGGAAGGCGCGGATCACGTCGGGCAGCGCGCCGTACATCGACGAGGGCACGAAACCGATCACGATCCGCTCCGACAACTGCGCGAGCCGCCGCGTGAGCGGCGCCAGCTCGTCGGCCTGCTCGACCAGGCGCCGCGCCTGCGCGTAGAACACGCGCCCGGCCTCGGTCAGGCGCAGCGGCCGCGCGCCGCGCTCGAACAGCGGCAGGCCGATTTCCTCCTCGATCATCTGCAACTGGCGCGACAGCGGCGGCTGCGTCATGTGCAGCCGCTCGGCCGCCCGCGTGATGTTCATCTCTTCGGCGACGGCGATGAAGTAGCGGAGCTGCCGCAATTCCATGCATACCTCGAAAGTATGGAAGTAGTCGGAAACGGTGTTGGACGGCCGCCGGGCTTTTGACCGACCATGAGCGCCAACCGGAGGAATCGCATGATAGCAACTGGCGTGAGCATCGAGCGGGTCGAGACCCTGCTGGTCGACGTCCCCACCATTCGCCCGCACCGCCTGTCGGTGGCGACCATGAACTGCCAGACCCTGGTGCTGGTGCGTGTGCGTTGCAGCGACGGGGTCGAGGGGGTGGGCGAAGGCACCACCATCGGCGGCCTGGCCTATGGCGAGGAAAGCCCGGAAAGCATCCGCGCCAATATCGACACCTACTTCGCTCCATTGCTGCAGGGTATGGACGCCACGCGCCCGGCCGCCGCCATGGCGCGCCTGCGCAAGCTGTTCCAGGGCAACCGCTTCGCCAAGTGCGCGGTGGAAACCGCCCTTTACGACGCCCAGGCACGCCGCCTCGGCGTGCCGCTGTCCGAGCTGTTCGGCGGGCGCACCGCCGATTCGGTCGAGGTGGCCTGGACGCTGGCCAGCGGCGACACCGCGCGCGACATCGCCGAAGCCGAGCAGATGCTGGAGGCGCGCCGCCATCGCGTGTTCAAGCTCAAGATCGGGCTGCGCCCGGTGGAGCAGGATCTCGCCCACGTGGCCGCGATCGCCGCCGCGCTCGGCCCGCGCGGCGAGGTGCGCGTCGACGTCAACCAGGCCTGGAGCGAGACCGAGGCCCTGCGCGCCCTGCCGCGCCTGGCCGAGGCCGGCGTCGGCCTGGTCGAGCAGCCGATCTCGGCGGCCAACCGCGCCGGCCTGGCCCGCCTCACGGCGCTGGCCGCCGTGCCGGTGATGGCCGACGAGGCGCTGCACGGCGCCTTCGACGCCTACGAGATCGCGCGCTCGCGCGCCGCCGACGTGTTCGCCATCAAGATCGCCCAGTCGGGCGGCCTGGCCGGCGCGGCGCAGGTGGCCGCGATCGCGAAGGCCGCGCAGCTCGGGCTGTACGGCGGCACCATGCTGGAAGGCGCGATCGGCACCCTCGCCTCGGCGCAGTTGTTCAGCACCTTCGGGCCGCTGGACTGGGGCACCGAGCTGTTCGGCCCGCTGCTGCTGACCGAGGAGATCCTGGTCGAGCCGCTGCGCTATCACGACTTCGCGCTGCACCTGCCGGACGGCCCGGGGCTCGGCATCGAGCCCGACTGGCCACGCATCGAACGGATGCGGCGGACCTGAACCGCCGCGCCACCCGCCTCGCCCCCACATTCACACATCGGAGACATACATGGACAAGCCCGCCATCGACGCCCTGCTGAAATCCTTCGACGACACCGCCATCGAGCCCGGCAATCCGCGCGTGCGCGCGCTCGTCAACCGGATCACGCGCGACCTGTTCTACACCATCGAGGAACTCGACGTCAGCCCGAGCGAGTTCTGGACCGCGCTGAACTACCTCGGCGAGGCGGGCAAGAGCGGCGAACTGGGGCTGCTGGCGGCCGGCTTCGGCTTCGAGCACTTCCTCGACGTGCGGCTCGACGAGGCCGAGGCCCGCGCGGGCATCGAGGGCGGCACGCCGCGCACCATCGAGGGCCCGCTCTATGTGGCCGGCGCGCCGGAATCGGCCGGCTTCGCGCGACTGGACGAGGACGGCGAGCCGGGCGAGGCGCTGGTGATGCGCGGCCGGGTGCTTGACGACGCGGGCAAGCCGCTGGCCAATGCGCTGGTCGAGGTCTGGCACGCCAACCATCTCGGCAACTATTCCTACTTCGACCCGTCGCAACAGCCCTTCAACCTGCGCCGCTCGATCCGCACCGATGCCGAGGGCCGGTATGCCTTCCGCAGCGTGGTGCCGGTCGGCTACAGCGTGCCGCCGGGCGGCAAGACCGAGCAACTGCTCGACCTGGTCGGCCGCCATGGCCATCGCCCCGCCCATATCCACTTCTTCGTGACCGCCGACGGCATGCGCCGCCTGACCACCCAGATCAATATCGACGGCGATCCGTATCTGTGGGACGACTTCGCCTTCGCCACCCGCGACGGCCTGGTGCCCGAGCTGAAGAAGGCCGAGGGCGCCGAGGGCAAGCCCTATGGCCTGGGCGGCCAGTTCACGCTGATCGACTTCGACTTCCGCATGACGCGCGAGCGTGCCGCCCTGCCGAGCGCCGAGGTCGATCGCGCGCGCGCCTCGGCCTGAGCCCGGAGGACGACCATGCTGTTCCATGTGGAAATGACCGTGAACCTGCCGGCCGAGATGGACCCGGTCAAGGCGGCGAGCCTCAAGGCCGAGGAAAAGGCGATGTCGCAGAAGCTGCAGCAGGAAGGCATCTGGCGGCATCTGTGGCGCATCGCCGGACGTTACGCGAACATCAGCGTGTTCGACGTGGAAAGCCCGGCGCATCTGCACGACCTGCTGAGCCAGTTGCCGCTGTTCCCGTACATGCAGGTGGAAGTGCGCGCGCTGTGCCGCCATCCCTCGTCGATCCGCGAGGACGACAGCTGATCGACGGCGGCATCGGCACGATGCCGCGATGTCGGCGATGTCGGAAAGCACGAGGCCCGATCGTTTCGATCGGGCCTCGTCGTTTGGCTCAGGCGAACGGGAAGGTCATGGTCACCACGAAACCGCCGTCATCGGCATTCGAGGCGACGAAGCTGCCGCGATGCTGGCGCACCAGCCGCTTGACGATCGCCAGGCCCAGCCCGCAATGCGCGTCGCCGCCACGCGCCGCGTCGAGCCGCACGAAGGGCCGCAGCGCGCGCTCGAGTTCGGCCTCGGGAATCCCCGGCCCGTGGTCGCGCACGATCAGGCGATAACCCTGCGCGGCCGCCTCGGTGGAAATCTCCACCGGCGGCTCGCCATAGGTCATGGCGTTCTCGATCAGGTTGGTGAGGATCCGGTCGAGATCGACCAGCGGCAGATGGAAACCCTCGCCGGCACGCAGGTCGATACTCACCAGCCCGTCGTCGAGTTCGCCACCGTAATGCTGGCGGCAATGCAGGTCGACGCTCGCGGCCGGCGAAGGCTCGCTGCCCTCGCGCGCGAAATCGAGGAACTGCGTGACGATGCGCGACAGCGCCTCCGAGTCGCGCAAGAAACCGGCGCGCGTGGCCGCGTCGGGCAGCAGGTCGGCGCGCACCTGCATGCGCGTGATCGGCGCGCGCAGGTCGTGCGCCAGCCCGGCCAGCATCACGGCGCGCTCCTGCTCGCCCTGCGAGAGCTCGCTGACCATCTCGTTGAAATTGGCGATCACCTCCTTGACCTCGCGCGGCCCGCCGATCGGCACGGCCGGCTGGCGATTGCCGAGCCGGAAGTCGCGCGCGGCCTGCGCGAGCCGCCGCAGCGGGCGCTGGATGCGCCAGGCGCCGAAGATCGCCAGCCCGATGCCGACCAGCATGGTCAGCGAGGATGCGCCGATGAAGCGCGTCACCGAGGGCATGGTCGAGGGCAGCGTGATCCAGTATTTCGCGCCGGGATAGCGCGCCCACAGCGTGCGCGTGTGACCGTCGGCCACCACGTGGGTGCCGGGCGGCATCGCCTCGCGCAGGTGGCGCTCGAAGGGGCCGTAGGTGTCGGTGCAAGGTTTCGGGCAGCCGAAGGCGACCGCGTCGCGCGTGTCGACGAACGAGGTGCCGAGCATCGCGCTCACCGCCAGGCCCAGCGCGCTGCCGCTGGCCTGCGCCTGGGTCGACAGGGCGATCACGCGGCGCGTCTGCTCGACCTCGAGGCGCAGCCGCTCGCGATCGAGCAGCACCAGGCCGATGGCATGGACCACCAGCACCAGTCCGATCGCCATCAGCGCCAGCCGCGCGAACAGGGTGTCAAACGTGCGCTTCATCACCCTCGCCGCCGGGCACGAACATGTAGCCGACGCCGCGCATGGTCTGCACGTAGCGCGGCTGGGCCGGATCGTCCTCGAGCAGGCGGCGCAGGCGCCAGACCGGCACGTCGATGCCGCGCTCGGTCAGGTTCGAATACGGGCCGTGCAGCAGGTCGAGCAGGCGCGTGCGCGACAGGGTTTCCATCGGATGCAGGGCAAACACCTCGAGCAGCGCGTATTCGCCGCCGGTCAGCTTGAGCGCCTCGGTCTCGCGGTACAGCGTGCGGGTGGCGAAGTCGAGCCGGAACGGGCCGAAGCGCAGCGGTTCGCGCCGCTCGGGCGCGGGCCGCGTGCCGATCGCGCCGGCCGGCGCGTGGCGGCGCAGCACGGCGTGGATCCGCGCCAGCAGCTCCTGCGGCATGAAGGGCTTGCCGAGATAGTCGTCGGCGCCGAGTTCGAGGCCGATCACGCGATCGACGCCGTCGGCGCGCGCGGTCAGCATGATCACCGGGATCGGGTCGCCGCTCGCGCGCAACTGCTTGAGCACGGTCAGGCCGTCGACGCCGGGCAGCATCAGGTCGAGCACGATCACCGAGGGACGCTCGCGCTCGAGCCGACGCTCGAGCGTGGTGGCGTCGTGCAGCACCGAGATCTCGATGCCGCGTTGCTGGAAGAAGGTTCGCAGCAGATCGCGCAGCGCGGCATCGTCGTCGATCAGCAGGACCTGGATAGGCGTGTCGGTCATGGTCGCGAGACTGGACGGTCGAGAAGGAACAAGGAAACCAGGAAGCGGCCGGTAAGGATCGGAAACCGGGGGACGGAACGCTCCTCCCCTGCCGGCTTGCAATCCGGTGACTATAAGCGAAGCCGGGCCGGCATGGCTTGCATGATCTTGATTTGCCTTACGAAGTCTTACGGGGCGGCGGCTCGTTCATCGGCCGCCGGCCAGGCCGCGAATGCCGGGCACGGGAATGGAAAAAGCCGCCTTGCGGCGGCTTTTTCCGAGGCTGCTCGCGGACCCGCCGAAGCGGGCCGCTGCATCAACGCGACATCATGTTCATGCTGACGTTGTGCATGATCCACAGCGAACCGACGATCACGATACCGACCGTCAGCACGGTGTAGACGAACGCGGTCAGGTTCCAGCGCTGGCCCGACGACGTGTTCATGTGCAGGAAGAAAATCAGGTGGACGACGATCTGCACGGCGGCCAGCACGGCCAGCGCGAGGACCATCGTGGTGGTCGACGCGAACCAGCCGCCGAGCACCACGCCGAACGAGGCGGCCGTCAGGATCACCGACAGCACGAAGCCGACCAGGTAGCTGCTTACGGTGCCGTGCGAGGCGTCGTCGTGGCCGTCATGGGCAGGAGAATGAGCCATTTAGATCACACTCACGAGGTAGACAAAGGTAAACACGCAGATCCAGACGATGTCCAAGAAGTGCCAGAACAGCGACAGGCACGTCAGGCGACGGATGTCCTGCTCCGACAGCTGCGGGTTGCGCGCGATCTGGAACAGCAGCACGACCATCCAGATCATGCCCATCGTCACGTGCAGGCCGTGGGTCGCGACCAGCGTGAAGAACGACGACAGGAACGCGCTGCGGCCCGGGCCGGCGCCTTCCTCGATCAGGTGCGCGAACTCGCGGATTTCCATGAACAGGAACGAGGCGCCCAGGATGAAGGTGACGGCCAGCCAGGCGAACACCGCGCCGCGCTTGTTGCGGTGCGCGCCGATCATCGCGAAGCCGTAGGTGATCGAGCTCAGCAGCAGGGCCGCCGTTTCGAGCGCCACGCCCGGGATGTCGAACAGGTCCTTGGCGGTCGGGCCGCCGGCGAACTGGTGCTGCATCACCGCGAACACCGCGAACAGCGAGCCGAACAGGATACAGTCGGTCATCAGGTACAGCCAGAAGCCGAATACCGAGTGCGACGGCGGGTGGTGATGCTCTGCCGCGTGGTGATGACCGGCAGTCAGGGTGGTTTGTGCCATCAGTTGGCCTCCAGTTCCGCTTCAGCAGGCCGTGCCGCGACACGTGCGCCGCCACGCTGCTCTTCGATCTTCCGAACCGTATCGGCCGGAATGTAGTAGCCCTCGTTCTTCTGCGAGCTGTAGATGATCGCGGTCGCAACGATGCCGACGAAGCCGAGGATCGCCAGCCACCAGATGTGCCAGACACCGGCGAAGCCCAGCACCAGCGCGAACATGCCGATGAAGAAACCCGCGCTCGTGTTCGAGGGCATGTGGATGTCCTCGTACTGCTGGCCCTTCTCCAGACCGAAGCCCAGGCCGCGTTCCTTGCGGTACGCGACTTCGTCGAGCTCGTGGATGGTCGGGATGATGGCGAAGTTGTACGAGGCCGGCGGCGACGAGGTCGCCCATTCCAGCGTGCGGCCGTTCCACGGATCGCCCGACACGTCACGGTTGCCCGGCAGGTCGCGGTCGCGGATCGACACGTACAGTTGCAGCAGCTGGTGGACGATGCCGATCAGCACCAGCACCGCGCCGAACAGCGCGACCAGCATCCAGGGATGCCAGGCCGGGTTGTCGTAGTGGTTCAGACGACGCGTCACGCCCATGAAGCCCAGCACGTACAGCGGCGTGAAGGCGAAGATGAAGCCCATCTGCCAGAACCAGAAGGCGCGCTTGCCGAGCTTCTCGTTGAGCTTGAAGCCGAAGGCCTTCGGGAACCAGTAGTTGAAGCCCGCCAGGTAGCCGAACAGCACGCCGCCGATGATCACGTTGTGGAAGTGGGCGATCAGGAACAGGCTGTTGTGCAGCACGAAGTCGGCGCCCGGGATCGCCATCATCACGCCGGTCATGCCGCCGACCGTGAAGGTGATCATGAAGCCCAGCGTCCAGAGGACCGGCGCGGTGAATTCCAGGCGGCCGCGGTAGATCGTGAACAGCCAGTTGAAGATCTTCACGCCGGTCGGGATCGCGATGATCATCGTGGCGATGCCGAAGAACGCGTTGACGTCGGCGCCCGAACCCATCGTGAAGAAGTGGTGCAGCCACACGAGGAAGGACAGGACCATGATCGCGCAGGTGGCGTAGACCATCGTCTTGTAGCCGAACAGCGGCTTCTTGGCGTAGGTCGACACGACTTCCGAGAACACGCCGAACGCCGGCAGGATCAGGATGTACACCTCGGGGTGGCCCCAGGCCCAGATCAGGTTCAGGTACAGCATGGCGTTGCCGCCGCCGTCATTCGTGAAGAAGTGCATCCCGAGGTAACGGTCCAGGCCGAGCAGCGCCAGCGTGACGGTCAGGATCGGGAACGCGGCCATGATCAGCACGTTGGTGCAGAGCGCGGTCCAGGTGAACACCGGCATCTTCATCAGCGTCATGCCGGGCGCGCGCATCTTGATGATGGTCACGAAGAAGTTCACGCCGGTCAGCAGCGTGCCGACACCGGAGATCTGCAAGGCCCAGAGGTAGTAGTCGACCCCCACGCCTGGACTGAACTGCAGTTCCGAGAGCGGCGGATAGGCCAGCCAGCCGGTCTGCGCGAACTCGCCGATGAACAGCGAGATCATCAGCAGCACCGCGCCGACCGCCGTCATCCAGAACGACAGCGAGTTCAGGAACGGGAAGGCCACGTCGCGCGCGCCGATCTGCAGCGGCACCACCAGGTTCATCAGGCCCACCATGAAGGTCATCGCCATGAAGAAGATCATGATGACGCCGTGCGCGGTGAAGATCTGGTCGTAGTGGTGCGGCGGGAGATAACCCGGCGCGTCGTACGCGAAGGCCAGCTGGGTACGCATCATGATCGCGTCGGCGAAGCCGCGCAGCAGCATGACCAGGGCAACCACGATGTACATCACGCCCAGACGCTTGTGGTCGACGCTCGTCAGCCACTCGGTCCAGAGATATTTCCACTTACCGAAGTAAGTCACGAGGCCGAACACCAGCGCCCCGATGATGCCGACGCCGAGCGCCGTGATCACGAGGATCGGCTCGTGATACGGAATCGCGTCGAGTGTAAGTTTTCCGAACATGCTTACCCCTTCGTCGTACTGCACGACGCGTCATTGAATTCCATGACGTGGCCGTTGTTGTACTTGCCAACGATGTTATTGAACAGGCGCGGATCGATGGTCGAGAAGAAGCGGACCGGATCCTTTTCGCTCGGCTTGGCGACGCTCGCGTATTCCGTCATGTCCAGGCGCTGCGGCGTGGCCTTGACCTTCTGGACCCATGCGTCGAAGTCCGACTGCGAGGTGGCCAGCGTGCGGAACTTCATGTCCGAGAAGCCCTTGCCGCTGTAGTTGGCGGACAGGCCGGCGTAGTCGCCTGCGTGGTCGGCGATCAGGTGCAGACGCGTCTGCATGCCGGCCATCGCGTACACCTGGGTGCCGAGCTGCGGGATGAAGAACGAGTTCATCACCGAATCCGACGTGATGCGGAAGTTGACCGGCGTACCGACGGGAATCGCGAGCTGGTTCACCGAGGCAATACCCAGATCCGGGTAGATGAACAGCCACTTCCAGTCGAGCGCGACGACTTCGACGTTGATCGGCTTCACATTCGACTCGAGCGGCTTGTACGGATCCAGCTCGTGCGTCGAAGTCCAGGTGAGGATGCCAAGATACAGAATGATCAGCGTCGGAACCGTCCAGATAACGACTTCGATCGCGTTCGAATGCGCCCATTTCGGTGCATACGTCGCGCTGCGGTTCGACGCTCGATAGTGCCACGCAAACACCAGCGTGAGCACGATCACCGGAATCACGACGATCAGCATGACCCACGTCGAAGTCCAGATCAGCGACTTCTCTGCGGCCCCGACGCTGCCCTTCGGGTCCAGTACGTCAAAGTTGCAACCGGATAGACAGACAAGCAATCCGGCGCCCAATAAAAGCAATATGCTTCTAAATGCCTTTCTATTCATCACATTTGCCTGATTTTGCGCGTGGTCGATTGGTGCGAACCGGCTATGCCCCGATTCGCGCAAGCGCACGCATCATAAAGCCGTTGGAGTGGGAAAAAGCGGTGAATCTTAGCAAATGATCCTTACCAAAACTCACCGTGCGACACGTTGCCACATCAAGCAACTTTGTCGGCCGTCGCCCGTGGCAGCCCGCGGACGATAGCACACCGCACCCGCCCCCCTGAGAGCCGGGTCCGGCATCGGCGATCAGGTCGGCGTGCGCGGCGTGCGCGACTCCGTCTGAACGCTGATGGTGGAAGCCGCCGGCGCGCCCGAACCGTCCTGGGCCGCATTGGCGCGCTGCTCGAGCTGCGCGACGATGCTGGCGGCGGCCGGGTCGATCACGTCGGTGAACGGCTTCGGATAAATGCCGATCGCGAGCACGATCACGGCCAGCGCCGCGAACACCACCGACTCGCGGCGGCTCAGGTCGATCAGCTTGCCGACGCGCTCGTGCTTGATCGCGCCGAAAATCACCCGCTTGAGCATCCAGAGCGTGTAGGCCGCGCTCAGGATCAGGGTCAGCGCGGCGATCGCGCCGATCCAGAAGTTCACGCGCACCGCGCCCATGATCACCAGGAATTCGCCGACGAAGCCCGAGGTGCCCGGCAGGCCGACGTTGGCCATCGCGAACAGCACGGCGAACAGCGCCAGGCGCGGCATGGTGTTGACCACCCCGCTGTATTCGGCGATCGCGCGGGTCTTGGTGCGATCGTAGAGCGCGCCCACGCAGAGGAACATCGCGCCGGCCACGAAGCCGTAGGAAATCATCTGCACGATCGCGCCGGTGATGCTCATCTGGTCGAACAGGAACACGCCGAGCGTGACCAGGCCCATGTGGGCGACCGCCGAGTAGGCCAGCATCTTGGCCATGTCCTTCTGCGCCAGCGCCAGCAGGCTGGCATAGACCACCGCGATCAGCGACAGGCCGATCATCACGGGCGCCAGGTAGTGGGCGGCATCGGGCGTGATCGGCAGGGCGAAGCGCAGGAAGCCGTAGCCGCCGATCTTGATCATGCCCAGCGACACCGCGGCGCCGGTCGGGCCGTCGGTGTAGACGTCCTGCAGCCAGGTGTGCACCGGCCACATCGGCACCTTCACCGCGAAGGCCGCGAAGAAGCCGAGGAACACCAGCAACTGCGGCGTGAAGCCGAGGTGGGTCTTCTGCCAGACCGCCATGTCGAACGTGTGGGTCACGCCGAACAGGTAGAGCATCGCGGCCAGCATCAGCAGCGAGCCGGCGAACGAGATGAAGAAGAACTTGATGGCCGCGTAGGCGCGGTTGGCGTGGCCCCAGGTGCCGATCAGCACGAACAGCGGGATCAGCGTGGCCTCGAAGAAGATGAAGAACAGCATGCCGTCGAGCGACGTGAACACGCCGATCATCAGCCCCGACAGGATCAGGAAGGAGCCGTGGTACTGGGCCACGCGGGTGGTGACCGATTCCCAGGAGGCGATCACGATCACCAGGGTGGTGAAGGCCGACAGCACCACCAGCCAGAGCGACAGTCCGTCCACGCCCATCCGCCATGCCGAACCGAACGCCGACAGCCAGGGCTTGTATTCGGTGAACTGAGCCGCGGTGTTGTGCGCGTCGAAACCGGCGACCAGCGGCACGGTCACCAGCAGGCCGACGATCGCGCCCACCAGCGCGAGCCACCGAGCCCGATGCGGATAACGATCCGATCCGATGCGCAGGATGGCCACGCCGAACACGATCGGTGTCCAGATCGCGAGGCTCAGGAATGGTACAGATTGCATGGCGGCAAAACCCTATGAAAACCCGGTCAGAGAGTCGTTCGACTGAGACGAAAGAAACGTAAGATTTGTAATGTTCGCCCGCTCAAAACGGCGAAGCGCCCGCAGTGTAATGCAATCGAAAGTTATGTAACAAGAGCGACTACACCGCGCCGGGTTAACGAGGATAAAGGTAAGTGCGACGTTTTGCATCGCAACATTCTGTTGCATTTTTCTCGATGAATCGAAGCATTGATTTTATTGAATTTTTTTTCGCTTCAGAAACGGGGCGAGATCATCCAAACGGCGTCAAACAGGGGCTTGACAAATCGAAATTTGCTTCAATTTGACGTTTCGAACACGATTCCGAGGTGTTCCAGCGTCTCGCCTAAACTTTCCAAAAGCTTTCAATATTGCTTTCCGAATGCTTTCCTTCCGATCAAAAGAGGTGTCGAAACCACACTCTTGCGCGAAACGAAAATGAAAGCTTCGATTTCCTAAACCGTCAGCGCGATGCGACAGGATAGCGCCGTTCCGCCCGGTCTCAAAGCCTCGCGGCCAGCCTCGTGCCCTGGTCGATCGCGCGCTTCGCATCGAGCTCGGCCGCCACGTCCGCGCCGCCGATCAGGTGCACCGCCAGGCCCGCCTCCAGCAACGCGGCCTGCAGGTCGCGGCACGGCTCCTGGCCGGCGCACAGCACGATCGTGTCGGCCTCGATCAGGCTCGGCCGCTCGCGCTTCTCGCCGAAGCTCACGTGCAGCCCGCGCGCGTCGATCCGCTCGTAGTTCACGCCGCCGATCATCTCCACCGCCTTCATCTTGAGCGTGGCGCGGTGGATCCAGCCGGTGGTCTTGCCGAGCCCCTTGCCGAGCGGCGCAGGCTTGCGCTGCAACAGCGTGACGCGCCGCGCGGGCGGCGCGACCTGGGCCGGCACGATGCCGCCGCGGGCGCGCGCCGGATCGGTCACGCCCCACTCGGCCTGCCAGGCGGCCAGGTCGAGCGAGGGCGAGACGCCCTCCTGCACCAGGAACTCGGCGACGTCGAAGCCGATGCCGCCCGCGCCGACCACCGCCACGCGCTGGCCGACCGGCTTGCCCAGCGCCAGCACGTCGACGTAGCTCAGCACGTTCGGGCCGTCGCCGCCCGGGATGCGCGGATCGCGCGGCGTCACGCCGGTGGCCAGCACCACCTCGTCGTAGCCGCCGGCGATCAGCTCGGCCGCCTCGACGCGCCGCGACAGGTGCAGCGTCACGCCGCCCAGCTCGAGCTGCCGCCCGAAGTAGCGCAGCGTCTCGTGGAACTCCTCCTTGCCCGGGATCCGCTTGGCCAGGTTGAACTGGCCGCCGATCTGCGCGGCCGCGTCGAACAGATCGACCCGGTGGCCGCGCCGGGCCAGCGTGGTGGCGCAGGCGAGCCCGGCCGGGCCCGCGCCCACCACCGCGATGCGCTTGGCCTGCGCGGCGGGGCGGATCTCGAGCAGGGTCTCGTGGCAGGCGCGCGGATTGACCAGGCAGGAGGCGATGCGGTTCTTGAAGGCGTGATCGAGACAGGCCTGGTTGCAGCCGATGCAGACGTTGATCTCGTCGACACGCCCGCTGGCCGCCTTGGCGACGAATTCCGGATCGGCCAGGAATGGCCGCGCCATCGATACCATGTCGGCGCAACCCTCGGCCAGGATCCGCTCGGCCACTTCGGGCCGGTTGATGCGGTTGGTCGTCACCAGCGGGATGCCCACCTCCCCCTTCATCTTCCGCGTGACCCAGGCGAAGGCGCCGCGCGGCACCGAGGTGGCGATGGTCGGCACGCGCGCCTCGTGCCAGCCGATGCCGGTATTGATCAGGGTCGCGCCGGCGCGCTCGACCGCGCGCGCGAGCCGAACCGTCTCGTCCCAGTCGCTGCCATTGGGGATCAGGTCCAGCATCGACAGCCGGTAGATCAGGATGAAGTCGGGGCCGACCGCCTCGCGGGTGCGCTCGACGATCTCGACCGGAAAGCGCATGCGGTTCTCGTAGCTGCCGCCCCAGGCGTCGTCGCGATGATTGGTGTGGCGCGAGACGAACTGGTTGATCAGGTAACCCTCAGAGCCCATGATCTCAACGCCGTCGTAACCGGCCTCGCGCGCCAGCACCGCGCAGCGCACGAAGGCGCGGATCTGCCGCTCGACGCCGGCCGCCGACAGCGCGCGCGGCGCGAACGGCGAAATCGGCGACTTGATGCGCGAGGGCGCGACCGCCAGCGGGTGGTAGCCATAGCGGCCGGTATGAAGGATCTGCAGCGCGATCCTGCCGCCTTCGGCATGCACCGCCCCGGGAATCAGCCGGTGCCGGCGCGCCGCGCCCGAGCTGGCCAGCGTCCCGCCGAAGGGCTTGGTCCAGCCGGCCAGGTTCGGCGCGAAACCGCCGGTGACGATCAGGCCGACGCCGCCGCGCGCGCGCTCGGCGAAATACTCGGCCAGGCGCGGCAGGGTCTTGCGGCTGTCCTCCAGGCCGGTATGCATCGAGCCCATCAGGACGCGGTTGCGCAAGGTGGTGAAGCCGAGGTCGAGCGGCGCGAGCAGGTGCGGGAACGGGGTCGTCATGGCGGGGAGCAGGTTCTGGTATGCCCTCGATGCTAGGCGGCGCCTCGCTTGAGCGTGAGGGGTCAAACAGCCATAATGCTTGTCATTTGTGGCCAAATTCGATGCGATGACACGCTCCCCGTCCAAGGACAGCCTGGGCTTGCGGCGCCCGACCATCCCGGTCGCCTACCCGCGCCTGCTCATGCAGTTGCTCGCCGAGCGCGGCCTCGACCAGCGCGCGCTGCGTGCCGGCACGGGGTTGCGCGACGAGGTGCTGGCCCAGCCCGACGCGCGCGTATCGCCCTCGCAATGGGCGCGGCTGGTGCTCAACGCGATCGCGCTGACCGGCGACGAGGGTTTCGGCTTCGAGCTCGGCCTGCGGCTGCGGCCCTCGGTGCACGGCTTCCTCGGTTATGCCGCGATGACCGCGCCGGACCTGCGCACCGCGCTCGAGGTCAATGCCCGCTACTTCCGCACCCGCAACCGGCAATACACGCTCGCCTACGCCGAGCACGGCGACGGCGCCACGCTGACCCTGGCCGGCGTGCAGTCGAGCCCGGTACTGCGCCATCACACCTTGTTCGAGTTCGTGCTGGCCGGGCTCGCGCAATCGCTGCCGGCGCTGACCGGCCGCGGCGCGCCGCCGCTCGAGCTGCGTTTCGCCTGGCCCGAGCCGCCCTACTTCGCGCCGTATCGCGAGCGGCTGCCGCCGGTGCGCTTCGATTGCGAGGCGCATGCGCTGTGGATCGCGCGCGAGGCGCTGGGCTGGCCGCTGGCGCTGGCCGACGAGGTCGCGCACCGGCAGGCGCTGGCGCAGGTCGAGCGCGAATACGCGGCGGTGCGGCAGGACGAAGGGGATTGGGTGGAACGCGTGCGCGCCGAGCTGGTGGCGGGCGCCGACGGTTATCCGGACCCGGATGCGCTGGCGCGGCGCCTGCATGTCTCGACGCGCACCTTGCGGCGGCGGCTCGACGAAGCCGGCGCCGGCTATCGCGCGCTGCTCGACGAGGCGCGCTATCGCGACGCGCGGCAGTTGTTGCGCGCCTCCGATCTCGACCTGAAGACGATCGCCGAGCAGTTGCGCTTCAGCGACCCGGCGAACTTCACGCGCGCCTTCCGCAAATGGGCCCGCGTGACGCCGAGCGCCTACCGGCGCGACGCTTGAGATGCAGCGGCTCGCGCCGGCAGCCGCGCAAAATTCGCGCAAAATCCGCGCAAAAAAAAGCCGCCCGAAGGCGGCGCCAATAACGATGCACGACGGGGGATCGCGCATCGCCAATGCAGAGACACGGAGATGCCGGGCAAGCAGGAATCACCTTGCCCGACAGCGAACAGTCTCGGCGATCGCGCGCCCACGCTCCATCTGAAAAGTCTGATCTTCGGGGCGGCATGGACGGATTAGGATGAAAATCAGATCATTCCCATAGTCTTTTATCGACACGCAACCGACACTCCGGATCTCGTGCCGCCGGCAGCCGTATCGCAAGGCCGGCGGCCCACCTCGATGCATTCCGTGAGGCAACGCCGATGTCCAGCCAAGATCAGCCATCCCGACAAACCGCCCTGCACATACTCAGGCAGGCGCCCGGCTGGGTCGACTGGAACGCGGCCCGCAACGCGCCGAACTGGGTCGGCGGCCGCATCACGCTCGACGGCCGCTTCAGCGTCGACGAATTGCTCGCCCTGCTCGCGCTCTCGCGCATTCCACGCTGATTTCCCCCATCCCCTCGAACCCGCCGGGCCGCGATGGCCCGGCATCCCGCCTCAGGTCCGCGCGGCCAGCGCCTCCGCGATGCGCGGCGGCTGGCCGGTCTGCTGGCGCGAGCGCCCCGAGCTCAGGTAGTCGGCGATCGAGTCCTGCGTGATCTCGCCGACATAGGCGCCATCCGCGTCCAGCACCGGCATCCACGACGAACGGTACTGGTACATCTTCGACAGCACGATGCGCAGGTTGTCCTCGGCGGAAACGGTGGCCGGGAACTCGCTGAGCCGCTCGCCGCAACTGCCGTCCGCGCCGCGCGCGGCACGGCGCGCCACGAAACCCAGCGCGCGCTGCGCCTCGTCGACCACGGTCAGGTAGCGGCTGTCGTTCTCGTCCATCACCGTGAAGGCCTCGGCCAGCGAGGTGCCGGCGCGCGCGGTCGGCGGCTGGGTGGCCGCATCGCCCGCCTTCACCAGCAGCAGGCGCTTGAGCGTGCTGTCCTGGCCGACGAACTGCCCGACGAATTCGTCGCGCGGATGCGCGAGCAGCGTGTCGGGATGGTCGTACTGCACCAGCTTGCCTCGCCGGAACACGGCCACGCGATCGCCCAGCTTGATCGCCTCGTCGATGTCGTGGCTGACCATGATCACGGTCTTCTTCAACTGCCGCTGCATCTGGAAGAACTCGTTCTGGATCGACTCGCGATTGATCGGGTCGACCGCGCCGAACGGCTCGTCCATCAGCAGCACCGGCGGATCGGCCGCCAGCGCGCGCACCACGCCGATGCGCTGCTGCTGGCCGCCCGACAGCTCGCGCGGATAGCGCTTCAGGTAGAGCTTCGGGTCCAGCGCGACCATCGACATCAGCTCGGTGGCGCGCTCCTTGCAGCGCTTCTTGTCCCAGCCCAGCAGGCGCGGCACCACCGTGATGTTCTCCTCGATGGTCATGTTCGGGAACAGGCCGATCTGCTGGATCACGTAGCCGATCCGGCGCCGCAGGTCGACCTCGTCGAGCGCGTTGGTGTCCTCGCCGTCGATCAGCACGCGGCCCGAGGTGGGCGTGATCAGGCGGTTGATCATCTTCAGCGTGGTGGTCTTGCCGCAGCCCGAGGGGCCGAGAAACACGCAGATTTCGCCTTCCGGCACGCTCAGGCTCACGGAATCGACGGCGCGCACCGGCTGGCCGTCCTTCTGCGAGAAGGTCTTCGTCAGTTGGTCGAGTTCGATCATGTCTTCTGCACTCCCTTCGGTGTCAATGCGCGCTGCAGCCACTGCAGCAGCAGGTCCGCGACGATCGCGAGCACGCTCACCAGCACCGCGCCCACCAGCAGCTTCATCATGCTGCTCTGTCCGATCGCGCGGACGATCAAGGTGCCCAGGCCGCCCGCGCCGATCACGGCGGCAATCGTCATCACGCCGATGTTCATCACCACGGCGGTACGCACGCCGCCGAGGATCACCGGCACCGCCAGCGGCAGGTCGACCAGCCGCAGCCGCTGCCACGAGGTCATGCCGATGCCGATGCCGGCTTCCTTGATGCCGGCGTCGACGTTGCTCAGCGCCAGATAGGTATTGCGCATGATCGGCAGCAGCGAATAGAGGAACACGGCGGTGATCGCCGGCACCGCGCCGATGCCCTGCCCGAAGCGCGAGAACACCGGGATCATCAGGCCGAACAGCGCGATCGAGGGCAGCGTGAGGATCACGGTGGCCACGCCCAGCAGCGGCGGCGCGAGCCATTCGTGGCGGCTGATCAGGATGCCCAGCGGCACGCCGGCGAGGATCGCGCAGCCCACCGCGATGCCCACCAGGTAGACGTGCTGCAAGGTGAGCTGCAGGAGCTCGGGCCAGTTCGCGGCCAGGTAGTCATGAACGGTCATGGTCGCCTCCGGGTCACGGCAAGGTATGCGTGCGCAGGAAATCGGCCGCGACCTGCTGCACCGACACGCCGTCGATATCGACGCGCTTGTTCATTTCCAGCATCACATCGTTGTTGAGCGCGGCCGACAGCGCGTTGAGCTGCACCGCGAGCTTGGGATGGGCCTTCAGCACCGGCTCGCGCACCACCGGCGTGGCGTTGTAGGGCGGGAAGAAATGCAGGTCGTCCTCCAGCGGCACGATGCCGAAGCCCTTCACGCGGCCGTCGGTGGTATAGACCAGGCCGATGGTCAGCTGGTTGTTGCGCAGCGCCGTGTAGACCAGGCCCGAATCCATCTGCTTGGTCTCCGAGCGGCTGAAGTTCAGGTGATAGGCCGCCTCCAGCGGCTTCAGCCCGTCGGGACGATTGGCGAACTCGGCATCCATGCCGAAGGTGTGGCGCGTGCCCTTCGGATCGGCGGCGATCTTCGCGGCCAGTTGCGAGATGGTGCGAATGCCGGTCTTGCGCGCGGTCTCGGCCGGCAGCGCGAGCGCGTAGGTGTTGTTGAGCGGCGAGGCATCGAGCCAGACCAGGCCGCGCCGCGCGTCGATCGCCTTGACGCGACGGTACATCTCGTCGGGCGGCAGCTTCTCCTTGATCTTGTCGTAGACCAGGGCCGCGGTGCCCGTGTAGTCCCACATCACGTCGATCTGGCCGTTCTCGAGCGCGCTGCGCAGCAGCACGCTGCCCAGCCCGGTGCGGCTCTGGATGGTATAGCCGCGCGCGCGCAGGTACTGCGAGGTGATCTCGGCGAGCACGTATTGCTCGGTGAAGTTCTTGCCGCCGACCGTGAGCGCCTGCGCCGCGGCGGGAGCCGAGGCCAGCGCGCCGAGCGAGGCCGCCGCCAGCATCACGGCGAGCGCGCGGCGCGCCATGGCGGAAATACGTTCGAAGCCCGTCATGCCGCACCTCCATTGCGCGCCATCACGTGGCGGCTGCCGGCCGCGACGATCGCATCGAGCAGCAGCGCGAGCACGGCCGTCGAGGCGGCGCCGAGCAGCAGCATCTGCTGGTTGTCGAGATAGATGCCGGGGAAGATCAGGGTGCCGAGGCTGTCGGCGCCGATCAGGTAGGCCAGCGGCGCGGTGCCGACGTTGATGGCCAGCGCGGTGCGCACGCCGCCGACGATGATCGGCAGCGCATTCGGCAACTCGACGCGCGTGAGCGACTGCCACGGCGTCATGCCGATGCCGCGCGCCGCCTCGCGCAGCGAGGCCGGCACGTTGCGCATGCCCTCGTAGGCATTGCGCGTGATCGGCAGCAGCGAGGCCAGGAACAGCGCGACGATGGCCGGTATGTCGCCGATCCCGAAGATGCCGAGCGCGATCGCCAGCACCGCGAGCGAGGGCACCGTGTTGCCGATGTTGAACACCTGCATGAAGCGCTCGGCCTGGCGCGCGAAGGCGGGCCGGCTGAGCGCGACCCCGGCGGGAATGCCGACCGCGATGGCCAGCGCCATCGAACAGCCGACCAGCATCAGGTGTCGTCCCGTGTAGTAGACGAGATCGCCCGAATGCTGCCGCCAGGTATCGGCGCCGATCGCGCTGGCGATCCAGCCGAACAGGATGACGGCCAGTAACAGGCTGCCCGCGAGACGGACAGTGCGTCGAGTCATGAGATACGCCTCCTTTCCGGAGCGGCGCGCGCGAATGGCCGCGCGCCGCGAAAACGCCAGACGGCGTCGCGAATGGAAGGTACGGATCCCGGTCGTGCCGGGATCGAACCGACAAAAACGGCATCGCAACCGGCACGGAAAAATCCTGTCCGGTGTCCTGCGTGAGCGCTACCGCGCTCGTTCGATTGTCATGTTCAGCCCACGTAGCGCGCGTGCGCTACTCAGGCCAGGCACCATCTTGCGATGGCAAGGATGCGGCCGCACGAATGTGCCGGCACCGCAGGAGCTGGATGCTCCGATTGACGGGAAGGTTTGCGCGACTTTCGCACTTGCCGCGATCTTGCATGCATCGGCATGCAACTCACTGCGAAAGTCGAGGACATGCGCCGCAGTATAACGGCAATTTCTCGCCACCGTAAACCCTTGAGGGCAGGATCGCGCAAATTGGATGCCCGCGCCATGCGAGGTGCGAAGCCGCAAGGCGCGATCCGAATCCGCGAGACGGCGCATCGCGTCGCCACCCGAATTGATCAGGATCGCGAATGATCGGGAAAGGGATCGGCTTCGTCGGACATGCCATGCGCGAAGCATCGATTGGGGGAAAGCTGCGGGGCAGGAAAAGCACGGCGCGGCACGCATCGCGCTCGCCGCAAACCAGGACGGGATACAGCGCGAACCACGCGCGGCAGCCGCCGCGCGCGGTCGTAAAGCCAGCCTCAGGCCGTCTCGGCCGGGCTACCCTGCCTGCGCGCCTCGCGATGCGCGCCGCCCTCCAGCCAGGGCGCGATCTCCATGTCCTCGTAGCGCACGAAGCGGCTCTTCTTCAGCAGCCGGTAACCGAGCCAGACCAGCAGGAACAGCGGGATGCCGACATAGGTGGCCAGCACGCCGACCCAGTCGATCCGGTTCGACAGGAAGGCCTGGTAATCCTGGCCGAAGGCAATCACCAGGCACAGCACGAAGGCGAAGATCGGCCCATAGGGGAACAGCCGCGAGCGATACGGCAGTTGCGAGAGCGCGAAGCCCTGCTTCTCGAAGCCCTTGCGGAAGCGGTAGTGGCTGACCGCGATGCCGAGCCAGGCGATGAAGCCCGTCATCCCCGAGGTGTTGAGCAGCCAGAGATAGACGGTCTTGTCGCCGTACAGCGAGGACAGGAAGCACAGCGCGCCGACCGCGGTGGTGGCATACAGCGCATTGCGCGGCACCCCGCTGCGGGACAGCTTCGCGAACAGGCGCGGCGCGCGGCCCTCGGTGGCGAGGTTGTAGAGCATGCGCGTCGAGGCGTACATGCCCGAGTTGCCGGCCGACAGCACGGCCGTCAGGATCACCGCGTTCATCACGCCGGCCGCGAAGGCCAGCCCGGCGTGACGGAACACCAGCGTAAACGGGCTCACGCCGATATCGGTCACGTCGCTCTTGAGCAGGCTGGGATCGGTATAGGGCACCAGCATGCCGATCACCAGGATCGCGAACACGTAGAACAGCAGGATGCGCCAGAACACCTGGCGCACCGCGCGCGGGATGGTGGTTCGCGGGTTCTCCGATTCGCCGGCGGCCACGCCGATCAGCTCGGTGCCCTGGAACGAGAAGCCGGCGATCATCGCCACCCCCATCATGGCCGGCAGGCCGCCCGCGAACGGCGCGTCGCCGATCGCGAAGTTGGCCCAGGCCGGCGACGGGCCGCCCTTCAGGATGCCGAAGATCATCAGCAGGCCGGTGGCGATGAAGGCCAGCACGGTGACCACCTTGATCAGCGCGAACCAGTATTCGGCCTCGCCGAAGCCGCGCACCGTCATCACGTTGAGCAGGAACATCACGCCGAGGAACAGCGCGCTCCACCAGACGCCCGGGACATGCGGGAACCAGTAGTTCATCACCAGTTGCGCGGCCACCAGTTCCACCGCGATCGTCACGGCCCAGTTGTACCAGTAGTTCCAGCCGAGCGCGAAGCCGAAGCCCTCGTCGACGTACTTCGCGCCGTAGGTCGCGAAGGAGCCCGACACGGGCATCAGCGCGGCCATCTCGCCCAGGCTCATCATCAGGCAATAGACCATCAGCCCGATCAGCAGGTAGGCGAGGATCGCGCCGCCGGGGCCGGCCTGCGAGATCGAGGCGCCCGAGGCGACGAACAGGCCCGTACCGATCGAGCCGCCGATCGCGATCATCGTCAGGTGACGTGCCTTGAGGCTGCGTTTGAGTTGCGGAGAAGCGGCGGAGGCGGGCTCGGAATGCGTGGATTGTTTTGGCATGGATGACGGACAAGAGGCAGGCGGGCAGCGTCTCGGCACGCGGCCAGGGCCGCCCGGATGGGGCGGCGCGGCCACGCGCGGGCGCCGGCGCGTCTCGCGCGCAGCGCGGATTCTACCCGATTCGAAGTGGCCGGCCGCCGGCTTCGACGGGCCGCGGGCCAGTCCCCGGGCGGGCGGCGCGCGGATCGGCCGGCCCGGGTGGATCGCTTTGCGCAATGCCGGGGGGCGCGTGGTTACAATACCGTCGAATCCCGGATAAATCGTCCAATATGACCCGCAAGTCCTCCCCGTCGGAACAGGCATCGCTGATCGAGCAGGTCCGCAACATCGCGCAAGGGCTCGGCGAGATGTTCGCGCCCTTCACCGAGGTGGTGGTCCACGACCTGCGCACGCCCGCCAACTCGATCATCGCGATCCACAACAACCTGTCGGGCCGCGCGGTGGGCGACCCGACCACCGAACTCGGGCTCGCGCGCATCGCCGACGACGACTATCCCTCGGTGCTCGCCAACTACGCCAACCGCTTCCCCGACGGGCGCACCGCCAAGAGCACCTCGATCGGCATCAAGGACGCCAACGGCCACTACGTGGCCGCGCTGTGCCTGAACGTCGACGTCACGCTGTTCCGCGGCATCCAGGGGCTCCTGAACCAGTTCTGCCAGATCGGCCCCGACAGCGTCGGCGAGACGCTCGACCCCGCCAATGCCGAGGCGATCCGCGAACGCATCGACCGCTTCGCGATGACGCTCGCCACCACGCCGCGCTCGCTGAAGACCGAGCAGCGCCGCGCGCTGATGCAGGAACTGAAGGACGACGGCTACCTGGAGGTGCGGCGCGCGATGGAGATCATCGCCCAGCACCTGGGCGTGTCGCGCGCCACCGTCTACAACGACGCGAAGTGAGGCCCCCCGGCGAGGGCCGATCGCGGGACGATCGGCGCGATCGTTGCGGCGGGCACGGCATTCAAGGGCCGGCGACTTTCCGATCGTTCAGCGATTCGTCATACCTGTAGGAATCGGCCTACAGCTTTCAGCGAATCACCTACCGGCTTTTCATCTGACGCCGATTTCGCGGCGCCGGCCCGGCTGTAATACTTGCCGGATGGACGCCACCCTCCTCCGTGTTTATGTCGTCGAGCCGGCCGCCGCGATACGCCGGCGCGTCGCCGCCTTGCTGGAGCCGCTCGCCGGCGTGGCGGTGGTCGGCGAGTCGGAGGACCACGCCATGGCCTTCGCCGGCATCGTCTCGAGCCACGCCGACGTGGCCGTGATCGAGCTGCGCCTGCCTTCGGGCAGCGGGCTCGAACTGCTCGGCGCGCTGGCCCGCTTCGCGCCGCAGGTGGTCACGGTGATCCTGACCAACCTGTCCGCGCCGGCCTTCCGTGCCGCCAGCCACAAGGCCGGCGCGCACTACTTCTTCGACAAGACCACCGAGTTCGAGCTGGCGTGCCACACCATCGACGCGCTGGCCCGAGCCCGTGCACGTCGCCCTCAACCTGTCCAACGAGCCCACTATGCCGACTGCCACGACGCCCGCTACGATCGCCCATGACGTGCCGCCGCCCGCGGCCGTCCCGTTCGACGCGCCGAAACAGCCCGGCGCGCGCTGCTCGAATTGCGCCACGCGCAACGTCTGCATGCCCTCGGCGCTCACCCATGCCGAATACCGGCGCCTGGACGCGCTGATTTGCACCACGCGCCAGGTCAAGCGCGGCGACGCGCTGTTCCATGCCGAGGATCCCTTCACCAGCCTCTACGCGGTGCGCAGCGGCTCGTTCAAGACCGTGGTGATGCATCGCGACGGCCGCGAGCAGGTCACCGGCTTCCAGATCACCGGCGAGACGCTCGGCCTGGACGGCGTCTGCGAGGGCGTCCACCACTGCGACGCGATCGCGCTCGAGGACAGCACCGTGTGCGTCATCCCGTTCGCCCAGCTCGAGGCGGCCTGCCGCGAGATGCGGCTGCTGCAGCAGCACGTGCACCAGTTGCTGGCGGGCGAGATCGTGCGCGAGTCGCGCGCCATGATGCTGCTCGGCACCATGACGGCCGAGCAGCGCGTGGCCTCGTTCCTGCTGAACCTGTCGGCGCGCTTCAAGGCGCGCGGGTATTCGCCGGCCGAGTTCAACCTGCGCATGACGCGCGAGGAGATCGGCTGCTACCTGGGGATGACGCTGGAGACGGTCAGCCGCATGCTGTCGAAGTTCCAGCGCAACGGGCTGATCGATTCGCGCGGCCGGCAGATCCGCATCAACGACGCGCAGGGGCTGGTGCAGGTCTGACGGCGGGCGCGGTTTGGGGTGTTTGAACCGCCGCTTGGGCCGCTTGAGCCGCTTGGGCCTCCATCGTCTTCCGAGCGGGCCAACGCGCCCGCCGGCCCTCCCTCTCGCCCCGCGCGCGCCTTCCCCGCCTCAGCCCGCCTGGCCGTCGGCCTGCGCGACACCCTCTCGCTGCGCATCGAACCTCGCCAGCGTACCGAGCAGCACGTGCCGGCAATTGCGCACCATGCGCGCCTCGGGATCGCGATAGCCGGTCAGCAGCCAGGCCGCGCCGACATTGGTCATCGCGCCGACCAGCGCGAGCCCGGTCAGCCGCGCGTCGGCGCGCTGCTCCGGATCCTCGGGATCGGTCACGCGCGCCACCGAGACGATCTGCCGGCCGAATTCGAGCAGGTTGCGCTGGTAGGTCATGTCGGTTTCCGCGCTCACGCCCATCACCTCCAGCAGCAGCACGCGCGCCGCGCAGGTATCGCGCAGGAAGGCGAAGAACGCGCCCAGCCCGGCATCGACTCGCGCCTCCAGTCCCGCCTCGCCGGCCTTCGCCAGCGCCGCGCCGACGGCCGCGCGCAGGCGCTCGGCATGGTGCTGGTAGGTGGCCTGCAGCAGCGCGTCGGTACCGGCGAAGGCCGCGTAGAAATAGCGGTCGTTCAGCTTCGCCTCCTGGCAGAGCGCGCGCACCGTGGTCTTGCGAAAGCCCAGCGTGCCGAACAGGCGCGTTCCGGCCCCGATCAGCGCCTCGCGCCGTTCCGCGGCGCGCGCCTCGGCCGCCACGCCGCCATAAGGGCGCCCCTTCCGGCGAGTTTCGAGTGTTTTCTCCATTCCGCTATTTGACATCGCTCAATGGCATGATTAAATTGGTGACGCTCAACACCACATTTAAGCCGTGATTCCACAGCCCGGCAAGCCCCGTGAGGAGATGCGATGAAGAATTTCACGAACAAAGTGGCCGCGATCACCGGCGCCGGTTCCGGCATGGGACGCAGCCTGGCCGTGGAGCTTGCCCGTCGCGGCTGCGATCTCGCCCTGAGCGACATCAATGAAATCGCGCTCGCGCAAACCGTCTCGCTGTGCAACGCGCAGGGCGTGCGCGTCACCGCGCAGCGCCTGGACGTGGCCTCGCGCGAGGCGGTGTTCGCCTGGGCCCGCGCCACCCGCGAGGCGCATGGCCGGATCAACCTGATCTTCAACAATGCCGGCGTGTCGCTGACCGCGCCGGCCGAGTCGGTGAAGATCGAGGATTTCGAGTGGCTGATGGGCATCAACTTCTGGGGCGTGGTGCATGGCACCCAGGCCTTCCTGCCCTACCTGCTCGAATCGGGCGACGGCCACGTGATCAATACCTCCAGCCTGTTCGGGCTGATCGCGATGCCGACCCAGAGCACCTACAACGCCAGCAAGTTCGCGGTGCGCGGCTTCACCGAATCACTGCGCATGGAGCTGGAGATCGAGGGCGCGCCGGTCAGCGCGACCTGCGTGCATCCGGGCGGGGTAGCCACCAATATCGTCAACGCCTCGCGCATCGACGAGAAGATCCTCGCGCTGACCGGCCAGGACGTGGAAGCGCATCGCCGCTCCGCCAACAAGCTGATCAACGCCACCAGCGCCGACGAGGCCGCGCGCCAGATCCTCGCCGGCGTCGAGCGCAATGCGCGCCGCGTGCTGGTGGGCGCCGACGCGCGCCGCCTGGACCGCCTCGCACGCCTGTTCGGCTCGGCCTACCAGGTCTTCGTGCTGCGTTTCGTGCGCCAGTCGCGCCAGCGCAACTTCCAGCGCCACGGCTCGGGCCGGGCGAATCCCGCTTCGTCGACCACCACCAGGGACGCCGCATGAACACCACCACCGGCTGGCAGCCGTCCGCGACGGCCAACCCGGGCGCCGCCCGCCCCACCACGAGTTCCACCGCCGCCCGCGCCGCCGGCGAGGGCGAGGCGCAGGCCGGCACCGAGCTCGACGTGCTGATCGTCGGCGCCGGGCTGTCCGGCGTGGGCGCCGCCTGGCACCTGCGCGAACGCTGCCCCTGGGCGAGCTTCGCGATCCTGGAGAGCCGCGCCAGCCTGGGCGGCACCTGGGACCTGTTCCGCTACCCCGGCGTGCGCTCGGATTCCGACATGTTCACGCTCGGCTACAGCTTCCGCCCCTGGCACAGCGACAACGCGATCTCGGAAGGCGCGGCGATCCTCGACTACATCCGCGACACCGCGCGCGAATCCGGCATCGATCGCGAGATCCGCTACCGGCACCGCGTGACCGGCGCGAACTGGGATTCGGCCAGCGCGCGCTGGAGCGTCGACGTGCTGCGCGGCGAGGGCGACGAGCAGCAGGCGCTGCGCTTCACCTGCCGCTTCCTCTACATGTGCAGCGGTTACTACGACTACGAGAACGGCCACGCGCCGAGCTGGCCCGAGATGGACCAGTACCACGGCCGCATCGTCCATCCGCAGCACTGGCCGCAGGATCTCGACTACCGCGGCAAGCGCGTGGTGGTGATCGGCAGCGGCGCGACCGCCGTCACCCTGGTGCCCTCGATGGCGCGCGAGGCCGCCCACGTGACCATGCTGCAGCGCTCGCCCACCTACATCGTCTCGCTGCCGGCACGCGACAAAGTGGCGATGCGGCTGCGCCGCTGGCTGCCGGCCGGGCTCGCGCACCGCCTGGTGCGCACCAAGAACGTGCTGCTGACGATGTACCTCTATCGCCTCTCGCGCCGCCGCCCGGAAGCCACCAAGCGCTTCATCCTGAACGCCGCGAGCCGCCAGCTCGGCCCCGACTTCGACATCGCCCGGCACCTGACGCCGCGCTACCAGCCCTGGGACCAGCGCCTCTGCCTGGTGCCGAACGGCGACCTGTTCAAGTCGATCCGGGCCGGCCAGGCCTCGATCGTCACCGACGAGATCGAGCGCTTCACGCCCGGCGGCCTGCAGTTGAAGAGCGGCCAGACGCTGGAGGCCGACGTGGTGGTGACCGCCACCGGGCTCAAGGTGCGCATGCTCGGCGGCGCCGCGGTGAAGGTCGACGGCCGCCCGGTCGAGTTCGGCGAGGCCGTCTCCTACAAGGGCATGATGGCCAGCGGCGTGCCGAACCTGGCCACCTCGTTCGGCTACACCAATGCGTCCTGGACGCTCAAGGCCGAGCTGATCGCGCTCTACGTCTGCCGGCTGCTGAACCACATGCGCGCGCACGGCTACGACAGCTGCACGCCGACGCTCGACGATCCGGCCATGTCGCGCATGCCGGCGGTCGACCTGAGCTCGGGGTATATTCAGCGGGTCGCGGCCCTGCTGCCGAAGCAGGGCCTGCGCAATCCCTGGAAGTCGCACCAGAACTACGCGCGCGACCTCGCGCTGCTGCGCTTCGGCTCGCTGACCGACCCGGGAATGCGCTTCGCGCGTCGCCCGGCCGCGCCGGCCGCCGCGCGCGCCACGTCCGAATCCCTCTAACGAGACAAGGGGAATGCCGTGATCGCTCAACTGATCGCCATCGTCGTCGCCATCTACGTCGTGCTGTTCGGCTTCACGCAGTTCACCGCCTACCAGGTGCGGCGCCGCTTCCCGCCCGAGGGCAAGTTCGTCGACATCGACGGCGACCGCCTGCACTACGTCGACTACGGCAGCGGCCCGCCGATCGTGATGGTGCACGGCCTGTGCGGCCAGCTTCGCAACTTCGCCTATCTCGAGCTGCCGCGCCTGGCGCAATCGCACCGCGTGATCGTGGTCGACCGCGCCGGCTCCGGCCGCTCGACGCGCGGCCCGGGCTCGCAGGCCAACGTCTATGCCCAGGCGCGCACCATCGCGCGCTTCATCGCCACGCTCGGGCTCGAGAAACCGTTGCTGGTGGGGCACTCGCTGGGCGGCGCGATCGCGCTCGCGGTCGGTCTCGACCATCCCGACAGCGTGAGCCGGATCGCGCTGATCGCGCCGCTCACGCATACCGAGACCGAGCCGCCCGCCGCCTTCAAGGGCCTGGCGCTGCGCTGGCCGCTGCTGCGCCGCTTCGCCTCGCTGACGATGGGCATCCCGGTGATGATCCTGCAAAGCCGCAAGGCGATCGACGCGATCTTCGCGCCCGAGCCGGTGCCGCGCGATTTCCCGATCAAGGGCGGCGGCCTGATGGGGCTGCGTCCCGAGGCGTTCTACGCGGCCTCGTCGGACCTGGTGGCCGCGCCCGAGGACCTGCCCGAGATGGAGCGCCGCTACCCGACGCTGGGCGTGCCGGTCAGCGTGCTGTACGGCCGCCAGGACGCGATCCTCAGCTACCGCAAGCACGGCGAGGCCTTGAAGCAGAAACTGCCGGGTATCGAGCTGACGCTGGTGGAAGGCGGGCACATGCTGCCCGTGACGCAGCCGGTGCAGACCACCGACTGGATTCGCGAGGTGGCGGCGCAGGCGGCCGAGCCGGCGGCGCCCGTGGCGCGGGCCGCGGCAGGACGCTGAGCCGCATCGACATGGCAAGGCGGCGAGTTCCGCCGGGGCCGTGCGCGCCACACTGATCCGGTCGAACCTCGCCGCCGGCCCGGGCGCTCGCGCACCCGGGCCTGCCACTTCATAGAACACCGCCGGCCGGCGGTTTATTCCATCGCGCGGGCCAATCCCCGCCCGCTTCCCATCCCCGCCTCGCGAACGCCCGGCGCGCGATCCGATTACAATCGCGCACTTCGAACCGTCACCGGGATTCGCACCATGAAGCCTCTGATCGCATCGGCCCTGACAGCGGCCTTCTCCGTGGCCCTGAGCCTGGCCGCCACGGCCGCGCTGGCCGATACCCCCGACGGCGGCGGCGCGGCCAGCCAGCCGAGCCAGCCCTGCGCGATCGGCATGGCCAACGGCGTGGCCGGCACCACGGCGAGCCTGCGCGAATACCTGTCGCTGCCGGAGCGGGACCGCTTCCGCTACCTGATGGACAACCAGCTCAGTTGCAAGATCTCCGACGAGGGCCGCGCCTCGGGCTGCGCCGGCCTGACCAACCTGCGGCGCGATCGCGTCAGCGTCTACGACGACAGCGACAGCACGGTGACCACCGTGGTCGCGCGCGTCGATCTCGACCAGGGCACCTTCCCGGTGATGGTCGACCTGCCCAAGGCCAATCTCAAGTGCGAGCGCTGAGCGCGCGCCCGATCGCGCGCGACGCCCGCCAGCCGGCTCAATCGAGTTCCAGCGCGCGCCGCACCGACACCGCGATCGCATCGGCGGCCAGCCGCACCTCGTCGAGCGAGGGGAAGGACGGCGCGATCCGCAGGTAGCTGTCGTCGGGATCCTCGCGATACGGGAACACCGCGCCGGCCGGCGTCAGCACCAGGCCGGCCTCGCCCGCCAGCGCGACCACGCGCTTCGCATGGCCCGGCGGCAAGGCCAGGCCGATGAAGTAGCCGCCTTCGGGCCGGCTCCAGCCCACCCCCGCCAGGCCGCCGAGCCGCGCGGCCAGCCCTTCCTGCACCGCATCGAACTTCGGCCGCAGGAGCGCGCGATGGCCGTCCATCAGCGCCTCCAGGCCGGCGCGATCGCGCAGCGCATGCACGTGCCGCAGTTGATTGAGCTTGTCCGGGCCGATCGAGCGCGCCCCCGCGTGACGCGCCCACCAGTCGAGATTGCGCGTCGAGGCGGCCAGGAAGGCCACGCCGGCGCCGCCGAAGGTCACCTTCGACAGCGAGGCGAACACGAAGGCGCGATCGGGATGGCCGGCCGCCGCGCAGGCCGCCAGCAGGTTCGGCGTGGCGTGCCGGGTCTCGCCCAGGTGATGGAAGCGGTAGGCGTCGTCCCAGACCAGCCGGAAATCGGGCGCCGCGGCGGGCATCGCCGCCAGCCGGTTCACCGTGCTCGCCGAATAGATCGCCCCGCTCGGGTTGCTGTAGAGCGGCACGCACCAGATGCCGCGAATCGAGGCGTCGTCGCGCACCAGCGCCTCGACGATCTCCATGTCGGGGCCGTCCTCGCGCATCGGCACCGCAATCATGCGGATCCCGAGCGTCTCGCAGATCGTGAAGTGGCGGTCGTAGCCCGGCACCGGGCACAGCATCGCCACCTCCTGGCCGCGCCAAGGCGCGCCGCCCGGCAGGCCGTGCAGCATCGCGAAGGCGAGCACGTCGTGCATCAGCTCCAGGCTCGAATTGCCGGCCGCCACCACCTGCTCCGGCTCGAGCTCGAGCAGCGCCGCGCCGAACTCGCGCGCTTCCGGCAGGCCCAGCCCGAAGCCGTAGTTGCGGCAATCGGCGCCGTCGCGCGCGAGATATCCGGGGTCGCCGGCCTCGGCGAACCGGCGCGTGGCCAGGTCGAGCTGGGCCGGCGCGGGCTTGCCTCGCGACATGTCGAGGCGCAGCCCGCGCTGCCGGAATTCGTCGTAGTTCGAGAACATCGCTTGCATCTCCCCGCCGCGTCGCGCGGCATCGCGTGTGATGGAACGGCCGGCTGTCGAATCGCGTTCGATCCTGCCTCGATCGGGTCGCTTCGACGACATGAGGCCCAGTATGCGCAGCGGTCAGCCATCAGACAAACGCGTTATATTGAAGCTTTCGTTCAGTTTTTCTGAAGACAATGAAATCCCTCGATCTCGACGTGCTGGCGATGGTGGTGGCGGTGGCCGATGCCGGCAGCTTCGTGCGCGGCGCGGCCCGCGTGCATCGTTCGCAATCGGCGCTGAGCATGCAGATCCGCGCGCTGGAGCAGTCGCTCGGCAAGCTGCTGTTCGTGCGCGGCGCGCGCAGCGTGGTACCGACGCCCGACGGCGAGACCCTGGTCGCCTACGCGCGGCGCCTGCTGGCGCTGCGCGACGAGGCCTGGGCCGCGATCGTCCATCCCGAGGTCAAGGGACGCGTGACGATCGGCGTGCCCGACGACTACGCCTCCTCGCTGCTGCCGCCGGTGCTGCGCAAGTTCTCGGCGCGCTACCCGAAGGTCGAGATCCAGGTGGTCGGCCTGCCGAGCCGGGCACTCGCGCCGCTGCTCAAGGACAACCGCATCGACCTGGCCTGCGTGACGCGCATGCGCGGCCTGAACGGCGCCTTCGTGCGCGCCGAGCCAATGGTCTGGGCCGGGCCGCCCGGCGGCGGCCCGGTATGGGACGAGCGCCCGCTGCCGGTGGCGCTGTTCGGCACCGGCAGCGTCGCGCGCGCCAACGCGATCCGCGCGCTGGAGGCGGCCGGCATCGCGTTTCGCACTTCCTACGAAAGCCCGAGCCTGATGGGCCTGTTCAGCATGGTCGAGGCCGGGCTCGCGATCGCGCCGCTGGCGCGCTGCGCGGTGCCGGCGCATTTCTCGCAGCAGGGGCCCGCGCACGGCCTGCCGGCGCTGCCCGATCTCGACATCGTGCTGGCGCGCAGTGCGCGCTCGAACCGCCCGCCCTGCGATTTCCTGGCCGACCAGTTGCTGTCCGAGCTCAGTATCTGAGCTGCCGGACAGACGAAAGCCTGCGGCCGAAGCCGCAAGCGGAAACGCGAATTCCCGTCGCCGGGCGCGAAGCCCTGTGCCGCGCGCCGGCGCGGGTTTCATTTCGTGCGCATCGATGCTGCATCGCATCAGGCACGCGCCTGTCTCTCTCTCGCCACTAAATCGCCGATGCCTCGCGCGCGCGCCCGATTTGCTCCGATAATCGGGCTGGATGCGCGCCGGGCCGGCGCCGCGGCCGCCGAGCCCGGCGCGAGGCCGGCCGCGAGCCGCCTCGCGAAGCGCCGTTCATCGTTCGTTCCGTCGCACCCGCTCACCTCATGCCCGATCGCCTGTCCGATTCGCCGCGCCGTGCCTGGAAGCTGCCCGCGGCGCGCCTGCTGACGCCGCCCGGCGTGCTGGTCGCGGGCGCGCTGCTGCTGGTGTTCTTCTGGGCGCTCAGCGCGCTGGTGCTCTACCAGTCGCGCTCGGACGCCTACCAGCGCGCGGCCGGCAATTCGCGCAACCTGGTGCTGGTGCTGGTGCTGGAGCGCGACATCGCGCGCAGCATCGAGCAGTACGATCTCTCGCTGCAGGCCGTGGTCGACGGCATGCGCCAGCCGGCGGTGATGGCCCTGCCGCCGCACCTGCGCAACCTGGTGCTGTTCGACCGCGCCACCACCGGCCGCTACCTCGGCACCATCTACGTGGTCGATGCCGAGGGCCGGGTGGTGATCGACTCGCGAGCCGATACGCCGCCGCCGACCAATCTCGCCACCCGCGACGACATCGCGATCCACCGCAGCCATCCCGGGCTGGGGCTGTTCATCAGCAAGCCCTACGCCTCGCCGCTGCACGGCGGCCAGCCGATGCTGACGCTGTCGCGCCGCATCGACAATCCGGACGGCTCGTTCGGCGGCGTGGTGGTGGGCGCGCTGAGCGTCGACTACTTCCGTTCGCTGCTCGACGGCCTGCAGGTGGGGCCGCACGGCTCGGCCGCGGTGCTCGGCACCAACGGCGCGCTGATCACGCGGCTGCCCTACGACCCTTCCATGGTGGGCCGCGACGTCAGCCGCGCCACCGTGTTCCTCGACGCGATGCGTCATCCCGAGGGCGCCGTGGCGGGCCTGGCCTCGCTCGACGGCACGCGCCGGCTGTATGTCTACAAGCGCCTGCCGACGCTGCCGATCATCGTCGACGTGGCGCCGGCCGAAAGCGACATCTACATGGAATGGCGGCATCGCGCGGAACGGCTCGGCGCGATCGTGCTGGTGTTCTCGCTGGTGGTGGCGGCCGGCTCGGTGCTGCTCTCGAACGAGTTGCGGCGGCGCCAGCGCGCCGAGGAACAACTGCGCCGGCTGGTGCGCACCGACGCGCTGACCGGCCTCGGCAACCGGCGCTCGTTCGATACCACGCTGCATGTGGAATGGTTGCGCACGCAACGGACCGGCCGGCCGCTGTCGCTGCTGTTCGTCGATATCGACCAATTCAAGGCCTATAACGACCATTACGGCCACCCGGCCGGCGACGAGGTGCTGCGCGAGGTCGGCCGGGTGCTGACGCGCTGCGCGCAACGCCCCTCGGACGACGTCGCGCGCTACGGCGGCGAGGAATTCGTGGTCACGCTGCCCGATACCGATGCGCGGGGCGCCGCCCAGTTCGGCGAGCGCGTGCGCCGCTCGATCTACGATCTCGCGATTCCGCACGCGGCCAGCCATTACGGCCGCGTCACGGTCAGCATCGGCATCGTCACCTCGGGCGAGGCGGCGGCATCCAGCGATGCCGCCTTCGTGAACCTGGCCGACACCGCGCTCTATCACGCGAAAACCGCCGGTCGCAACCGGATCTGCGACCCGCAAGGCGTGGTGCTGGCCTAGCCGGGCCACCGCGCCCGGTTTGGGCATTCGATTGGGACATCCGGCGGGCCGCCGTATACTGTGGCCTGCTCCCACTCCGATCCCGCTCACCGATCCCCAGCCCATGCGCGTTGGCCGTCCCGTTCCCGCCCTGCCTCAACCCGTCTGCGACTATTGCGGCGAGAAGGCATTGCTCGCGCGCTTCGGCGATGCCGCCTACCCGTATCGCGACGAGCACGGCGAACTGTGGGTCTGCCCGCCCTGCGACGCCTGGATCGGCATCTTCCCGCGCAGCCGCCGCCACGTGCCGCTCGGCCGGCTGGCCAATGCCGAGCTGCGCCAGGCGAAATCGGACCTGCACGCGGCGCTCGAGCCGCTGGTGGCCGCCAAGATGCGCCGCGACGGCTGCAATGCCTTCGAGGCGCGCGCCAAGGGGATACGCTGGCTGGCCACGCAGCTCGGCCAGGATCCGGCCACCACCCTCCACGGCTTCGATCTCGAGACCTGCCGCGCCGCGATCGCCCTGGTCAGGGAGTTCCTGGCGAACCGCCAGCGCGGCGAGGCGGCGGATCCGGTCGACGGCGGCTAGCGGGCGCGGGCGGCGAGCGATCGGCGCCGGAAAGTCGACTGGACTGGATACGTTTCAGGCACGCCAATTGCTCCATTGATTGCTGCAGCGAATCAATTTCCCCCTGGCAGGCACCTCGCATCCGGCCGCCAACCGCGATTGCCGCTTCTTTGCTGCGCCCGCCCATATTTTTGCAAGACGTTTACGCGGCGGCGCGTACCTTGAGGCTGTGTTCGTAACCGCGGCTCTCCGCCGACATCATGCCTGCTACCCGCAACGCCACGTCCACCTCCCAGACCACCGGCCGACAGGCCCGCCCGATCGTCTCGATCGGCCCGGCACGAGCGCGCCAGACGCGCTCGTCGATCTCGCTGAGCACGCCGCTCGCCCGCGACAGCGCCCCGCGCGTGCTGCTGCCCGTCACGCTCGAGGGCAGCGCCGACTATCTCTGCGCGCAACGCCGCGCGCTGCTGCGCTCGCCGCTCGGCGTCTACGTCTCGCATATCGACGCGCATCGCGCCCGCATGGCGGTCTGGTTCGACCTGGCGCGCGCCGATGTCAGCTTCGCGATCCACACCCTGCTCACCACCGTCCCCGACGCCACGCTCGGCTGCCTGCGCCCGCGCCTGTCCTGAACGCATGTCTTATTGATGGTGTACGCTGGGCCCGTTCCTCTTCCGGCAACGGCCCGGCGTCCCGCGCAAGGCTGCTGCCCGCGTGCCGGGGGCTCGCCCGCCGACGTGCATCGGCGGCCCGCGCCGGAACGCATCGTCGTCTCGTCCCGTCCGATCCGCCTCGCGAGGCCTGTATCGGCCAGTGCCCCCGGCCCGCGCCGGCGCCCTGCCCGATGCCTGCTGCCCGTCCAGCGCGCCGCCCGCCGGCGCGGTGCACGCCGTGGCGGCGGATCGCGTCCTCATCCGCATCGTCATCACCAGGAGGTATCCGTGAGCCGTCTCATCGTCGTATCGAACCGGACAGCAGACCCGGACAACGAAGCCGCCGGCGGCCTGGCCGTCGCGCTCAACGACAGCCTGCAGCAGCGCGGCGGCATCTGGTTCGGCTGGAGCGGCAAGCTCGCCGAGGCCGACAGCGATCCCGGCAACCAAGAGGTGCAGGTTCGCGAATACGGCAACATGGAACTCGCCACCATCGACCTCTCGCAGCGCGACTAC
>NZ_VWWK01000054.1:0-38400 GCF_011753035.1 Burkholderia sp. Ax-1720
CGCCGCCTCGATGCGGCCGGTATTGCCCCAGATCAGCGGCAGCAACAGCAGCGCCGCCGCCAGGCCGGCCGCCACGGCCCAGCCGAGCCGGCGGGCCACGGCCGCGCGTCCCGGCGCGCGCGGCGCCTCCACCAGGTTCGCGATCAGTTCCTCGGTGTTCATCGTTCGTTCCCCGCGCTTTCCGCGTTTTCCGTCCCCTTGCCCCGGATTCGCGCGGCCAGCGCCTTCAGCCCGCGATGCACGCCCACCTTCACGGCCGATTCCGAGAGCCCCGTGGCCGAGGCCGTTTCCGCCACCGACATGCCGAGCAGGCGCGTGTGCTCGATCGGCACGCGCTGGCCCTTCGGCAGCGTCGCCAGCAGTTGCCGCACGTCGCGCCGCGCGTCGACGGCCTCGTCGGCCGCCTCGACGAACAGCTCGCCATCGTCGTCGAGCGGCGTGTGCAGCGCGTCCCAGCGATAGCGCGCGCGATGGTGGTCGGCCACCTTGTAGCGCACGATCGCGCTGATCCAGGCCGTCAGCGGCACCTCGGGCCGGAAGGTGGCGAGCCCGTGATGGACCGCGATCAGCACCTCCTGCAGCAGGTCCTCGAGATCCTCGTCGCTGCGGCGCAGCTTGGCGCGCAGGCGTGCGCGCAGCAGCCGCGTCAGCTCGACCAGGAAGTCGCGATAGGCGGCCTTGTCGCCCTCGATCGAGCGCAGCAGCAGCGCCGTCAGCCGCTGCTCGGCGTCGCCCGGCTGGGGTGCCGCGCCGCGACGTGCCGCGCGCGCCCCCGAGGTGGCGCGGGCCGGCGCCACCTCGGGCGACCGATCCGGCTCGCCTGCCAGGCTCAGGAACGGGCTTGCCATCGGCGAAAGCACGGGGATGGCCCGCTCAAGCCGTCACGCGCCGCGCCGCGCCGGCGAGCCGCGCGTACCAGGGCGCGAGCCGGCGATCGAGGGCGAACGGCCCCGAGCCGCCGAAGGCCAGCGTCAGCAGGCCGGCGACATAGAGCAGATCGGTCTCGACGCCGGGCGGCCCGAATTTCGGCACGCCGTCGACCACGTCCATCAGCTTGATCGAGGTGAAGCCGTAAGGCAGGTGCACGCCCAGCATCGCCACCAGCAGCACCGCCAGCATCGGCCAGGCCACCAGCGGCACGAAGGCGCCGGCCAGCACCGCCAGACCGCCGCCGAGCTCGATCGCGATGGTCGCCCAGGCCATCAGGTGCGGCGCCGGCACGCCGATCCCGTGCAGGATCGCCGCGAAATGTTCGGGCTGCTTGAGGATCTTGGCGTAGCCGTGCGCGAGAAAGCCGTAGCCGACGATCGCGCGCACCGGCAGCGGCGCGTAGGCCTGCAGCCGCGCGGCCAGCCAGGCGGGGTCGAACAGCCGTAGCAGCGTGCGGGGCGAGGAGGAGCTTGGCGTCATGTCGGGATCCTGTGGTGAACCGGCGCCCGGCGGGCGCCGGGCCGTCGCGCCGCGCTGCGGGAGTGCAGGCGCGGCGTCTGTCTTCACCAGATCGCTCGACAGGCGCGTTCGGTTACAGCACGCGCGGAATTTCCCCGGCGGGGCTGCCCCGCCCTCGCCGAACCTCGCTCAAGGAATGATTTTGTAAGGGAGCGCGCAGGCCGCCACCGGCTTCGAGGCAGGGACGAATCGAGAGCATCAGCCGGGGCGCGGCGTCTCCAGCTCGAACAAGGGCGGCAAGCCGTCGAAGTCGGGATCGCGCCGGGTTTGCCAGGCCTGCACCGCCGCGAGCAGGTCGGCCGGATCGAAGATCGCGCTCTGCAGCACCGCCATCTGGCGCAGTGATTCGTCGGTGCCGTGGTCGCGCGCGAAGTTCATCGCGAGCTTGGTGCCGGCCACCGCCAGCGGCGATTTCGCGGCGATCTCGCGCGCGAGCTCCATGGCCCGCTGCAGCAGCGCCTCGGCATCGGGCAGCACCGCATTGACGAGGCCCAGCGCCAAGGCGCGCTCCGCGCCCACGCGCTCGCTGGTATAGGCCATCTGCCGGGCCGCGCCCGCGGGGATCAGCCGGCCCAGGCGCTGCAGCACGCCCAGGTCCGCCGTCATGCCGATCTGGGTTTCCTGCAGGCAGAAGAAGGCGTCGGCCGAGCACAGGCGGATATCGCAGGCGGCGGCCAGGTCGAGCCCGCCGCCGATGCAGCCGCCCTGCACCGCGCAGATCACCGGGAAGCGCGCCTTGTCGAGCACGTCGAAACAGTTCATCAGGCCCGCCAGCGCGTGCTGGAAACCGAGCCGCCGGCGCGGGCTGCCGGTATCGAAGTCGCCCATCATCCTGGCGAACTCCTGGAAATCCATGCCGGCGGAAAAATGCTTGCCGCTCGAGCTGATCACCAGCGCGCGGACCTCGCCGCCCTGGTCCAGCGCGCGCACGTGATCGCGCAGGCCGGTGAAGAAGGCGCGATCCATGACGTTGAATTGATCCGGGCGGCTCAGTTGCAGATGCGCGATGCCCTGGTCGATATCGAGCTGGAAATGATGGCTGCTCATCGGAAAACTCTCTGCTCTGGAAGGTGGATGGGGTCAGGCGCCGGCCTTGAAGCCGGGCAGCACGGCGCCGAGGCGGGCGCCCATTTCCGCGCCCAGCAACTGCAGCGCGTTGAGCGGGCGGATCATCACCTCGAACTCGACGATCCGCCCCTGTTCGTCGAAGCGGATCATGTCGATGCCCTTGAGCTGCCTGCCCTGCACCGTGGCGCTGAACTCGAGCACGACGTCGAGCCCGTCGGCGCCGGCGAACTCGCGGTGGTAGCTGAAGTCCTCGAGGATCGTGATCACCGTGCGCAACGCCATCAGCAGGGCCGGAGCGGGGCCATAGGGATGGAAGGCCATCGGCGAGCGAAAGCGCGCTTCGGGATGGACGATGGCGTCCAGGCCGTCGAGATCGCGGCGGGCCACCATCTCGTGCCAGCTCGCCAGCGAGCGCGCCACGGCGGGGTTCAGGTTCAGGCTTGCGTGGTCCATGGCGGCTCCGCTTGCTGGATTCGGTTCGGTTCGGTGAAGGGCCAGGGCGCGGGCTCAGAGCCTCGCGGCGAGCGTGGTGCCCTGGTGGATCGCGCGCTTGGCGTCGAGCTCGCCGGCCTCGGCCGCGCCGCCGATCACATGCACGCGCATGCCCGCCGCCTCGAGCTGGTCGGCCAGCTCGCGCAAGGGCTCCTGCCCCGCGCAGATCACCACGTTGTCCACCGGCAGCACCTGCGGCTCGCCATCGATGCTCAGGTGCAGGCCCTCGTCGTCGATGCGCCGGTATTCCACCGCCGGCACCATCTTCACGCCGCGCGCCTTGAGCGCCGCGCGATGGATCCAGCCGGTGGTCTTGCCGAGCCCGTCGCCGACCTTCGACGCCTTGCGCTGCAACAGGTAGACCTGGCGCGCGGCCCGGGTCGGCTGCGGCAGGCGCAGGCCGCCGCGCTCGGCATAGGCGGTGTCCACGCCCCATTCGGCGAAGAACTTCGCGGCGTCCAGGCTGGCCGATTCGCCTTCGTGCACCAGGTACTCGGCCACGTCGAAGCCGATCCCGCCCGCGCCGACGATGGCCACCTTGCGACCCACCGGCTTGTCGTCGCGCAGCACGTCGAGATAGGCGAGCGCCTTGGGATGGTCCAGGCCCTCGATCGGCGGCCGGCGCGGCACGATGCCGGTGGCCACCACCACCTCGTCGAACTGCTCCCGCAACAGTGCCTCGCCGCTGGCGCGCTCGCCCAGGCGCAGCGTCACGCCGGTCGATTCGATGCGGCGGCGGAAGTAGCGCAGCGTCTCGTGGAATTCCTCCTTGCCCGGCACCTTCTTGGCGAGATTGAACTGGCCGCCGATCTCGGCGGCCGCCTCGATCAGCGTGACCTCGTGGCCGCGCTCGGCCGCGGTGACGGCGCAGGCCAACCCCGCCGGCCCCGCGCCGACCACGGCGATGCGCTTGCGTTGCCCGGCCGGCGCGATCACGATCTCGGTCTCGTGGCAGGCGCGCGGATTGACCAGGCAGGAGGTGACCTTGCCGGCGAAGGTGTGATCGAGGCAGGCCTGGTTGCAGCCGATGCAGGTGTTGATCTCGTCGCCGCGCCCTTCGCGGGCCTTGCGCACGAAATCCGCATCGGCCAGGAACGGGCGGGCCATCGACACCATGTCGCAAACGCCGTCGGCCAGCAGGCTTTCCGCCATCTCGGGCGTGTTGATGCGGTTGGTGGCCACCAAGGGCACGCTCACCTGCCCCATCAGCGCCTGGGTCACCCAGGCATAGGCCGCGCGCGGCACCTTGGTGGCGATGGTGGGCACCCGCGCCTCGTGCCAGCCGATGCCGGTGTTGATGAGGGTGGCGCCGGCCTGCTCGATCGCGCGGGCCAGCTGGATCACCTCGTCGAGCGTCGAGCCGCCTTCCACCAGGTCGAGCATCGACAGGCGGTAGATCAGGATGAAGCGGGGGCCGACGCGCTCGCGCACGCGGCGCACGATCTCGACCGGGAAGCGGATGCGCTGCGTGTAGTCTCCGCCCCAGCGATCGCTGCGGTGATTGGTGCGCGCCGCGATGAATTCGTTGATGAGGTAGCCCTCGGAACCCATGATCTCCACGCCGTCGTAACCGGCATGCTGGGCCAGGGCTGCGCAGCGCACGAAGTCGTCGATGGTCTGCTCGACTTCCTCGTCGCTGAGTTCGTGTGGCACAAAGGGATTGATCGGCGCCTGGATCGCGCTGGGCGCCACCAGGTTCGGCTGATAGGAATAGCGCCCGAAATGCAGGATCTGCATCGCGATCTTGCCGCCTTCGGCATGCACCGCATCGGTCACGCGACGATGCGGTTCCGCCTCGGCCTCCTTGCTCAGCATCGCGCCGCCGCGCATCGGCCGCCCGCGTTCGTTCGGCGCGATGCCGCCCGTCACGATCAGGCCCACCTCGCCGCGCGCGCGCTCAGCGTAGAAGGCGGCCATGCGCTCGAAGCCGTTGGGCGTCTCTTCGAGGCCGATATGCATCGAGCCCATCAGGACGCGATTTCTCAGGGTGGTGAAGCCAAGGTCGAGCGGGCGCAGCAGGTTCGGGTAGGGGATCATGGTTTTTATGCAACCAGTTGCATTTGGGTTTCGGGCATACTGCAACCAGTTGCATTAACAGTCAAGCGCGGGCGCTGGATGCTTTCCACTAGGCGCGCCCGGCCCTCTTTCCGGTTCGAGATCCGATGTCCCTGCCTCATGCCCTGCTCACCGCGCTGGTCGAACGATCCTGTTCCGGATCGGAGCTGGCCGCGCGTTTCGATCGATCGATCGGCCATTTCTGGCATGCCACCCACCAGCAGATCTATCGCGAGCTGGCGCGCCTGGAGGAAGCCGGCTTCATCGAGGCGCTGCCCGAAACCTCCACGCGCGGCCGCAAGCGCGGCTACCGCATCCTGGCGGCGGGGCGCGGCGAGTTGCGGCGCTGGATCACCGAGGAGGAGGAGCCGCCCGCGCTGCGCGACGAATTCATGGTGCGCCTGCGTGCCGAGGCGGCGGTCGGGCCCACCGGGCTGGAAAAGGAGATCGCGCGCCGCATGGAGCGGCACCGCGAGAAGCTCGCGCTGTATCGCGAGATCGAGAAGAAGGACTTCCCCGACGAGCCGCGGGATCGCGGCACGGCCTTGCAACTGCTGGTGCTGCAGGTCGGCATCCGTTACGAGGAAAACTGGCTGGTGGTGCTGGAGGAGGCGCTGGCCGCCTTGCAAAAACCGGCACTGGATGCCGCGTCGATGCCGGCCACGGCGCGCCGCCGCGCCGCCCCATCCCGGGCCGGCAAGCGCGTGGCCGGGAAATTCTGAAAACCGGCTGACGCGGATTCGCAAATATTAACGACTTCGTTTAGTGCCATTCCTCGCTGGCCGGCGGCAAGCGAGATTCTCGCGTGCAATGCGCGAGATCGATCATAAAATCGAAATAAAATCACCTGCATCCAGGCCGCCTGGTCATGCCGGAATGGCCTGGATCGCGCCGCCGCCCCATATCAAAAACAACTCGATCAATAATCTGATTTTGTGATTCATTTATCGATCCAATTATTGAATATCCAATAATAAAATTATCTCCAGATTCCAAAGCGTGGCGCGAGCCATTACCATCCAATGGCGCTTCGGGTGACTTATTAAAAAGACGTTTCGTAACGGCAACTAAAACCCATTCATTCCGAGAGGATGTTCCATGAACAAGAATCCCAGCCGGTCCCGCGTCCTGCCCTATCCACTCTGGCGTTTGCTGTCCGCCTGCCTGCTGCTGACGGCCTTCGCGCCGGCAGCGCATGCCGACGAGGCCGCCGCCGCGCCGCGCCAGTTGACCACGGTTGCCTCGCTGGACCGGGCCGCGCGCCCGGCCAACGTGCCGCTCGACTACGTGGTGACGCCCAACGGGTATTTCTCACCCGCTTGCGTGCAGGTCATCCACCAGAACGAAACCCTGCGCACCGACGGCAGCATCCTGCAGAAGAACGGCGCGGTGCGCTCGGCGGCCAAGTGCGATCGCCCGCACTTCGACCGCGCCGGGCATAGCATCGCGGCCACGGCCAACGGCCCGGTGCAGGCGCAATCCGCATCCGGCACGGTGGAGCCGACCTATACCGGCTGGATCGAAAGCGCCAACTACAACAACGGCAGCAACGTGGGCCGCCTGCGTGCCACCTGGAAGGTACCTTCGGTGCCGGGCGATGCGCAGAACCAGACGGTGTTCTTCTTCCCCGGCCTGGAACAACTGCCGACCGTGCAATCGATCCTGCAACCGGTGCTGGGCTGGAACGGTTTCAACGACCATACCTGGACCATCGCGAGCTGGAACTGCTGCACGGCGGGCACCACCACCCACACCGATCCCGTGAACGTCGCGCCCGGCGACGAGATCGTCGGCGATACCTATTCGCTGTGCGGCGTGGGCGTCTACAACTGCGGCTCCTGGGCGATCGTCACGCAGGACACCACCAGCGGCCGCAGCGTCACGCTCAACACCTCGCCGCAAGGCAACCTGCAATGGGTGTTCGGCGGCGTGCTCGAGGTGTATGGCATCAGCAACTGCAACCAGTTGCCGCCACAGGCGATGACGCAGTTCTACGGCGTGACCGTGTGGGATACCAATGGCAACGTGCTGTCGCCGCCGTGGCAGGCCGGCCGTGCCGGTTCGTCGATCTCGCCGCAATGCAACTACAACGTGGCGACCAGCCCGGGGAATGTGTATCTGTACTACTGAGCGCCTTAGGTTCGGGATGCCGGCCAGCCCGGCATCCCGCCGCGCCGTCTCAGAAGCGGTGGCGCACGCCGAGGTTGAGCAGGGTCTGCACGCTCGTGCCCGCATAACCATACGAGCCGATCGAGGCCTGCGCCTTCGGCTTGCTCCCGGCGTCGCCGCCGGTTCGGCCGCGTGCATGCTGATAGGCCGCCGTGACATACAGGTCGGTGCGCTTCGAGAGCATGTAGTCCGAGCCGAGCGACAACTGTCGATAGCTCGCCGAACTGTCTCCGCCCGATTTCGTATAGCTGTAACCCGCGCCGATCAGCCAGGCCTCGTTTGCCTGGTAAGTCAGGAAACCCTGGCCGGTGTCGAATCGCTCGTCGGCCCGGAATGACGAACTGCCGTCCCGGCCGTAGCGCGCGTGGCTATAACCCGCTCCGAAGGTGAATGCGCCCAGCACGTATCGGGCCGCCACGCGCGTGATGCCGATCGAGCGCGCGCTGGCATACGCGGTGTTGACCGGGCCGTCGAAGGTGCCGTCCGAGGTGCCGGCCCAGTCCTCGCGCCAACGCGCCTTCGCCGGCGTGTTGGCGGCCTGGAAATAGCCGCCGGCCAGGCTGAACGGGCCCAGTTCGTAGGCCAGGCCCGCCGAATACGATTGCCCGGCGCCCACCCGGCCCGCGACGCCGCCGAACGCGTACATCGCCTCGAAGCGCAAGCCGGACAAGGCCGGCGAAGCATATTTCACTGCGTTGTTCACGCGAAAGCTGTTGTCGTAATTGTCGACATCGCCCGCCGTCGCGAATGCGCTGCCGAAATCATTGCCGGCGGTGATGCCCTGCACGAGATCGACCAGCGGATCGTACTGGCGGCCGAGCGTGAGCGTGCCATATCGCTCGCTGGCGAGGCCGACGAAGGCCTGGTTGCCGAACAAGCGGCCGCCGGCAAGCTGGCCGTTGCCGGGATCGAAGCCGTTTTCGAGCTGGAAGATCGCCTTCAGCCCGCCGCCCAGGTCCTCGCTGCCCTTCAAGCCCCAACTGCTGCCGGTCAGGTTGCCCATGCTGCTGTTGCCGAGCAGCCAGAGATTGTCCTTGCCCCTGGCATGGCCGACATGGCTCAGCGATATGTCGATGGTGCCGTATAGCGTGATGCTCGATTGAGCATGGACGGACATCGATGTCAGCAGGGCGAGGCCGCCCAGCGCGCGGCTGGCGTGCTTGATGGTGTTCAGGGCTTGCAGGGTCCGGCACATGAGACTGTCTCCGCGTGAAATCCCGATTCGATGGCAAGAAAGCATGGCAAGCGTGACTTGCCATGCCGATTCCAATCTTCGATTGGGTATTGCGGGAGCGTCGATTTCCGGGCCATGTCCTCGGCAAGCGGTTCGGCCGCGCGGCATGGTCGGTGTGAGATATCGAATCCATCATGGCCGGCCGACCGGCCCCTTGCTGCGTGGGCCGGCGTGATCCACGGGCGGGTCGATGGACGATCCCCTTGCGTCCGATCTTCCATCGATCTGCCGGCTCGATCTATCGGACGTTTCCGACTCGATCCGCCAGTTCGCCCCGCCGCTCCACCACGCGCGCCACCAGCCCATATCGCAGCGCCTCCTGCGCCGGCATCCACCGATCGCGCTCGATATCCTCCAGCACGCGCGCCAGCGGCTGCCCGCATTCGCGGGCGATCACCGCGGCAATGCGCTCGCGCGCCTTGACGATCTCCTGCGCCTGGATCGCGATATCGCTGGCCTGTCCGCTGGCGCCGCCGCTCGGCTGGTGGATCAGGAAGCGCGTCTGCGGCAGGCAGAAGCGCCGCTCGCGCGCGGCGCCCAAATACAGGTGGGTGGCGGCGCTGCCCACCCAGCCGGTGCCGATCATGTTGACCGGCGCGTCGATGAAGCGGACCACGTCGTGGATCGCGTCGCCCGACTCGAGATGACCGCCCGGCGAGGACACGATCATGTCGATCGGCGCGGCGGATTCGGCATCGAGCGCCAGCAGGCGGCGCACGGTTTCCGAGGCGAGCGCGTCGGTGATGGTGCCGAACACCAGCACGGTGCGCGCGCGAAAGGCCTTCTCCTCCAGGAAGGCGCCGGGCTGTCCCGGCGCGGGCTGGGCCGCGCCGTCCTGTTCCTTGTCGTTGGCAAGCATGGTTGAAAACTCCTGGTCGTGTTAGTTTCAACGCGGTATACGAACGAGCCGCCATGAACGTGACATCCCCCCACGCCTCCCATCCCCTGGCCGAGGACCGCGCCCTGCGCCGGCGCTTGCTGGCCCTGGCGCGCCGCTGGCTGGCCGACGGCAGCGAAGCCGAGGACCTGGTCCAGGACACCTACCTGCGAACCGCCACGGGCGAGCTGCCGCCCACCGCGGCCGGCCACGAGGCCTGGCTCGTCACCGTGCTGCGCCATCTGTGCATCGACGTGCTGCGCCGCCGCGAACGCTACCGGGGCATCCTGGCGCGCGAGGCCGAGACCGGCAGCCCCGGGCTCGACGCGGCGCATCCCGAGCAACTGGTCGAGCAGGCCCGGCGCCTGGAAGCCGCCTTGCAGCATCTCGCGCATGCGCTGCCCGCCGTGGACGGCGCCGTGGTGCTGCTGCACGAGGTATTCGGTTTCGATCACGCGGAACTGGGGCCACTGACGGGACGCAGCGAGGCGGCCTCGCGCCAGCACCTGCGCCGCCTGCTGGGCCGCCTGCGCGAGCGCCCCGTGGCGCCCGGCGAATCCGTCCCGCAGGATGACGAGCGTGCCGACTGGCTCGCCCTGTGCCGTCTTGCGGTCGGCCAGCGCGATCCGGCCGGCCTGGTCGCCGCGCTGCGGGCCGCCCGCCCGCAAAGCCTGGCCGCGGGTGGCGCCCGCGTAGCGTCGCGAGCCGCCCCGCCCGTCGCCGTCCAGGCCGGCAGCAGCCTGCTGCAGATCCACGGTCAACTGGGGCTGGCCTTCCATGTGAACGGCATCCAGGTCGCCTGGCTGCCGTTGACGTCCGCCGTCGAGGAAGCCTGATGACGCGCCTGTCGAACATGCCCGGCTCGAGGCCCGCAATCCGCTTGCCGATCCATCACCTGTGCCACGGAGTGCCCGCATGAGCCAGGCTGCCTATCCGATCGAAGTCGAGTTCCCCGACATCGGCGCGCATGCCGAGGGCAACACCGGCATCGCCCATGTCCACAGCTTCGATTCCGGCGTGCCGGGGCCGCACGTGATGGTGAACGCGCTCACGCATGGCAACGAGGTCTGCGGCGCGATCGTGGTGGACGCGCTGCTGCGCGCCGGCCTGCGCCCGCGCCGCGGACGCCTGACGCTGGCCTTCGCCAACGTCGCGGCCTACGCGCGCTTCGATCCCGCGCAGCCCGACCGCGCGCGCTTCGTCGACCAGGACTTCAATCGCGTCTGGACGGCGGCCCTGCTCGACGACGTCGCGCGCCGCTCGTCCGAGCTCGATCGGGCCCGCGCGATGCGCCCCGTGATCGACACGGTCGACCTGCTGCTGGACCTGCATTCGATGCACGAGAAAAGCGCGCCGCTGATCGTGGCCGGACCGCTCGACAAGGGCATCGAACTGGCCGTCCAGCTCGGCGCGCCGGCCACGGTGATTGGCGACGAAGGCCATCCCGAAGGCCGTCGCCTGCGCGACTACGCGGGGTTCGGCGATCCCGCCAGCGCGCGCAACGCGTTGCTGATCGAATGCGGCCAGCACTGGGAGGCGAGCGCCGTCGAAGTCGCGCGGGACAGCACCGCCCGTTTCCTGCTCGGCGCCGGCGTGATCGAGCCGGCCGATTTGCCGGCCGGCTGGCTGCGGCCTTTGCCGGCAATGATGACGGTGGTTCGGGTGACCGAGCCGGTGGTGGCGAGCAGCATGGATTTCCGTTTCGCCGGGCCCTACACGGGGCTGGAGCGCTTCGAGACGGCCGGCACCACGATTGGCTGGTCGAATGGCGAAGCGGTTCGCACGCCTTACGACGACTGCATGCTGGTGATGCCCTCGCTGCGCCAGTTGCGCCCCGGCGTGACCGTGGTGCGCCTCGGCTGCATCGAACGGCGTTTCGATCATGCGAACCGGCAATACGAATATCTGCGCTAGGCGCTTCACGCGAAATTGTCCCGGGCCTTGAAATTCCGCGCCGCCGATAAATATCGACGCTCGTCGACTCTCGATTAACGCATTGTTTAAATCGACGAATCGGGATTCGAATGCGGCCTATGAACCGTCGAATCCCGCTTTCTCCTGCCTTTCACCTCTTCCCGAAACGGTTCGCTTTTCCGACGTAATGCATGGCGCACCGGCGAGGCCGGCAGGGTCATGCGCCGCCGCCCGCCTGGCCACTGGTTTACCCTTTGGCGGCGACACGCCTCGACGCAAATCGACTCATTGTTTCATCATCACCATTACATTGCTTTCGATTGATGCGAATTCGCATTCATTCGGCAATACTTCGCGCCATCTTGAACCAATCGAGCGCCTGTCAATTGCGACAGTTATGTTTATATTAAATTCTGGTTAATTTATGACGCGAAGAGATAAGCGATGCATGGCGAATGACTCGAGGCATTCGCGCCCGGCATCCATTCTTCGTGGTTGGCAATAATCAATAAAACCAAGCAGTCCCCATCTACCCAGTCGAACTTCATTTCCTGACGTGGAGTATGGGCGCCATGCAATTCCGGCGTCGGTACACCCATGTCAAATCGCGATTCTATGAATGGAGTGGTGATTTCATGAAAGCATTTGATTCCGTGCTCGACGCCGTCGGCCATACTCCGCTGGTCAGAGTCAGGCGAGTCGTCGAGGCCGGGCAGACCGCCCGGCTGTTCGCCAAGCTGGAGTTCATGAACCCCGGCGGCAGCATCAAGGACCGCCTGGTGCGGCACCTGATCCGCCATATGGAGGCCAGCGGCGAACTGAGCGCTCGCTCGGTGCTGGTGGAGAATTCCTCCGGCAATACCGGCGCGGCGCTCAGCATGGCGGCCGCGGCCCACGGCCTGCGCTGCATCGTGACGATTCCGGACAAGATGAGCCGCGAGAAGATCTCGCGCATGCGCGCCTACGGCACCGAGGTGGTGGTCGCGCCCACCGCCGTCGCCGCCGAGGATCCGCGCAGCTATTACAGCGTCGCGCGGCAGTTGGCCGACACGACCCCCGATGCGATCTACCCGGACCAATACAACAACCCGCTGAACGCCGAGGCGCACTATGCCAGCACCGGCCCCGAGATCTGGGAGCAGACCGAGGGCGAGATCGACGTGCTGGTGGCCGGCATCGGCACCGGCGGCACGATCAGCGGCATCGGGCGCTACCTGAAGGAGCGCAAGCCCGAGGTGCAGGTGATCGGCGTCGATCCGATCGGCAGCATCTTCCACGACTATTTCCATCACCGCCGCATGAGCACGCCGCACACCTACCAGGTGGAGGGCATCGGCGAGGACTACCTGGTCAAGGCGGTCGATTTCGACGTGATCGACGACATCGTCCAGGTCGACGATCGGGAATCCTTCCTGATGGCGCGCCGGCTGGTGCGCGAGGAAGGCATTCTGTGCGGCGGTTCGAGCGGCAGCGCGATGTCGGTCGCGAGCCGGATCAGCGCGCGTTTCCCGGGCCGCAACATCGTCGTGATCCTGCCCGATTCCGGCAACATGTACCTGAGCAAGTTCCTCGACGACGACTGGATGCGCGCCAACGGCTACCCGGTCGAGGCATTGCGCCACGCGAGCGACGAGGTGCCGGCATGAGCGCCTCGCCCGGCATCGCCGCGCAGGTCCTGCCCGATCGCCGCTACCGCTTTCGCCCCGACATCGACCTGATGGACGAATCGCTGCGCGAGGGCGCGGAACGCGCGACCGTGCCGCCCACGCTCGAGGCGAAATGCGACCTGGCCGAGGCGATCGCCGCGTGCGGCGTGCGCTCGATCGTGGTCGGCATGTTCCCGGACGTGCCGCACAACATCGAGCTGCTCGCCGAGCTGGTGCGGCGGCAGCAGGCCGGCCGGATTCCCGCCGAGGTCCGCTTCATGGTGATCTCGCACGTGGGCATCACCATGGAGCAGTCGTTCGCCGCCCTCGACGAACTGGCGCGCCAGGGCACGCCGCTCGGCTCGGTCTGGCTGATCGCGATCCACTCCGTCTCGGACCAGCAGATCCAGCATCTGTTTCCGGTGATCCTGCGCAAGGACAAGCAGGTCGATTTCGATCCGGCTCGCTGGGACGCGGACAGCGTGGGCGGCCGTCGCGCGGCGAACCTCGAATGGTTCGACGCCTTCCTGCCGACCCTCAAGCGCTACCGCGGCGGCGGCGTGATGGTGGGCCTGCTCGACGCGTTCCGCGCCGACCACGGCCACCTGCGCGACGCGGTCGACCTGGTGGCGCGCCACGGCATCGCCCAGGTGCGCCTGGTCGACACGGCCGGCACCTGCCTGCCCCACCAGCTCGAGCAGACCGTCGGCGAACTGGTGACGCGCCATCCGACGCTGCGCTTCTACGGGCACTTCCACGACGACTTCGGGATGGCCACCAGCAATGCGGTGGTGGGCCTCTCGCTGGGCCTGCAGGGGGTCGACGTGTCGGTCGGCGGCTTCGCCAACCGCGCCGGCCACCCGGCGCTCGCCGAGGTCGCGATGGCGCTGCGCAAGCTGTACGGCGTCGAGCTGCGCGACTTCGACTACCACGGCCTGTATGCGCTGAGCCGGCTCGGCGAGCGCCTGTACGGCTTGTTGGAGAACCCCGCGCAGGCCGTCACCGGCGTGATCACGCACGGCATCCAGAGCGGGATCCGCACCGAGCTGCTGAACCGCGCGCCGACCATCTTCGACATCCTCGATCCGCGCGAGATCGGTTCGAGCCTGGTGCGCATGTTCGGCGTGCGCAGCGGGCGCGACGGCCTGCTGCGCTTCCTGCGCGAGACGCGCCTGCTCGACGCGCACGGCCTGGAGCCGAGCGAGGCGCTCGCCGACCGGCTGTATCCGCTGCTCGAGACCGAATGGCGACGGCGCAGCGCGGGCGCGCACGACGAGCTGCGGCGCTGCATCGGCGACTATCACCGCGCGCTGAACCAGTCGCTGTTCACGGAAGACGAAGTGGCCACCTGGCTGCATACCCAACTGACGCAAGACACCACGAGCCCCACCCTCTGATCATGACAACAATGAACCTTTCCACCCAGTCGAATTCCGCCCACGGCCTGTGGCCCCTGTTCCTGGCGATCGAGGCGAACGCCGGCGACGCGGCCTGGCAACACCTGCTCAACGAGGCCGGCACGGCCGCCGCGGCGGCCTTCGGCGCCGCCGGCAGCGAGCAGGTAGAGGCCGAGCTGGCGCTGCACCGCGTGCTGTACGCCCTTTACGCGGGGCGCATCGCCACTCCCTGGACGCCCGGCTGGCGCGATCTCGACCACCATCGTTTCGACCAGTTGCGCCAGATCCTCGAGCAGGCCTGGAGCGACAGCGAGACGGCGCGCCACGGCGAGCTGTTCGGCACGCCGCCGGCGCCGGAGCAGTTCGAGCAATGGGCCAGCGCGCATTGCCGCTCGCATCGCTCCAACGTCGGCCATCCGCTATTCGCCTTCCTGCGCGACGCCGCGAGCCATGAGCAACTGCGCGAGTTCCTGGTCCAGGAAACGCCGTTCGACATCCACTTCGGCGACATCCTCGCGAAGATGCTGCCCGGCGTCTATGGCGCGGCCAAGGCGGAGTTCTCGAAGAACTTCTGGGACGAGATGGGCCGCGGCGAGACCGCGCTGATGCACCGCCAACTGCGTCTCGACATGACGAATGCGCTGGGCGAGGCCGACGACGTCTACCTGAACGACATCGAGCGTTTCTGCGTGGAGGAACTGCGCCTGGCCAACATGTATTTCCATGCGGTGTTCAATCGCGCCCTGCTGCCCCAGGCGATCGGCATGATGCTGGCCACCGAGCTGATGGTGCCGGGCCGGCTCGACCAGCAGATCATGGGCTGGCGGCGCGTGGGCTGGCCCGAGGAGCGGATGCGCTACCTGCTGGAGCACACCGTGGTCGACGTCGAGCATGCGCATGGCTGGATGCACGAGGTGGTGATGCCGATGATCCAGGCGCGTCCCGACCTGATGGCGCCGATCGCGTTCGGCATGGCGCGTCGCCTGGAGCACGCCGCCGCCGTGTGCGACCGGATGATGGCGCTGCTGCCCAGCGTGGCGGCGACGCCGGTTGCCGCCTGACGGCCCTTGCGCCCGCGCCGGCCTGCCCGGCGCGGGCGCTTTCCAGCGAATCCCATGACGCACGATCCAGAGCTCGACCTGTTACTGGTGGGATGCGGCCTGCGCGGCACCGGGCTGCTGAGCGCCAATCCCGACCTGCTCGCCTATCGCATCGGCGTGATCGATGCCGGCGAGCAGCCGGGGCCCGGCAACTTCCCGTTCTATCGGATCGATTCGAATTCCTACGGATCGGATTTCTTCGGCTGGGTCGATCCGCAGCGCGTCTACGGCGCCGCCTTGCGCGATGCCGACGTGATCGCCCTGCGCGAATCGGTCGGCAGCTTCCCGCTGGCGCGCCTGGCGCAAGCGCTGCGCCCGTTCGGCGCGATCATCCGGCGCGAACTGGGCGCCGGGCGCGTCTGGCTGCGCCGCCGCGCGGCGCGCATCGACGTCGACGAAGACGGCGTGACGGTGCAGCTCGACGACGGCAGCCGCGTGCGCAGCCGGCTGGTCGTGCTCGCCACCGGCATCCGCGAGCGGGTCCATGCCGAGCTGCTGCCGTGGCGGCACAAGCTGCTGCTGTCCCGGCAGATCATCGAGCACGGGCCGCCGGCCGCGTGGCGCGACACGCCGGTGCGGGTGCACCTGCTGGGCGGCTCGCACAGCGCCTACGCGATCGCCAGGCTGCTGGCCGAGCCCGGCACGCTGGCAGCGGGCAGCAGCGTCACGCTCCAGCACCGCGGGCTCGTCAAGCTGTTCTACGGCAGCCACGAGGAATACGCGGCGGCCGAGCACGCCGCGCTCGAGGCGGTACCCGATCTCGAGCGCGATCGTTGTCCCGAGACCGGCAACGTGTTCCGCTATTCCGGCTTGCGCCACGCGGCGCGGCACACCTTCCGCGAGATCGCCGCGAACCGGCTGGCGGGCTTCGCCCAGATACGGGCCGCCCGGCTCGGCGACGCCGCGCCGAGGCTCGACGAGGCCGACTGCATCGTGCAGGCGCTCGGCTACGAGAGCAACACCCTGCCGCTCGAGGTCGATGGACGGCCGGTGCCGATGTGCGCGCCCGGCGGCATCGTGTTGCCCGGCGCGGACGGCCGGCTCGCGCTGCCCGGTATCGCCCCCTCCCCGCTGTTCGTGATGGGCATGAACCCCTATCCTTACGACGACAACAGCCTGACGCCGACCGGGCAATACGCGCTGCGCGGCGCGCAGGTGCTGCGGGCGCTGCGCGAGCATGCGACGCCGGCGGCGGCCGCCGCGTTGTCCGATTCTCCAACCCATTCCGCTCAATAGACTTCCATCATGGCTCACCTGGTCTTCGTCGAAACCACCCGCCCCGGCATCCAGGCCCTCGAGACGGCCAAGCAGGCCGGACACACGGTCTCGCTGATCACCTCCGGCAAGTTCGACTGGCTGCTCGACGATGCCGGCAGGCAGGCGCGCGCGCGCCTGGTCGATCACAGCTGGCCCGCCGAGGACACGCAGGATCCGGACGCCGTGCACGCCGCGTTGCGCGCCTGCCTCGCCGCGCATCGCGTCGACGCCGTGCTCAGCACGCTGCACATGTGCGCGCTGCCGGCCGCGATGGCCGCCGAGCGCGAGGGGCTGCGCGGCACCAGCGTGGCCGGCATCCAGAATGCCCGCAACAAGGCGCGCTGCCGCGACCTGCTGGTGGCCGCCGGCGTGCCCTCGGTGCGCCACGCCCTGGTCGGCTCGATCGAGGCCGCGCGCGCCGCGCTGCGCGAGATCGGCTATCCGGTGATCGTCAAGCCGGCCACCGGGATGGGCAAGGTGCTGACCTCGATCGTCCATGACGATGCGGCGCTGGCTGCTCACTTCGCCCAGGCCGCCGCGCAGATCGGCGGCCTGGAGGAAGGCGTGCGCGACGAGATCTCGCTGGAATTCGTCATCGAGGAAATCGCGGTGGGGCCCTTGTACTCGATCGAGGTCGCGGCAAGCGCGCATGGCGAATGGGCGCCGCTGGCGATCGTGCGGCGCAAGACCGGCCGCCACAACCCGGTGCTGGAAATGGGTTCGAGCATCCCCTCGGGCCTGAGCGACGACGAATACCAGACGGCCGCCGACTACGCGATCCGCGTGGTGAAGACGCTCGGGCTCGATCTCGGTTTCTTCCACGTCGAATTCATCTACACGCGCGAGGGCCCGCAACTGGTCGAGGTCAACCCGCGCATCGCCGGCGGCGCGATCCCGGACCTGATCCGCGCCGCCAGCGGCGTGAACCTGTTCGAGCTGCTGGTGCGCGTCTACCTCGGCGAGCGCCTCGACCTGGGCCGGCTGCCGACCCATCTCGCCGCCAGCCATTCCTTCCTGGGTGCCGACCACGACTGCGTGGTGCGCGAGGACCTGCCGCCCGACTGGTTCGAGCCGTTTCTCGCGCGGCTGCACTCGGGTAGCGCCGACATCCGGCCCGGCATGACGCTGCGCAGGATGGACACCAACTACGGCGTGGCGGGCGTGGTGCGCATGACCGCCGACAGCTACGCCGAGGTGGTCCGGCAGGTGGCCGGAATCCGCGCCGAGGTCGAACAGGTGCTGGGCATCAAGCTGGTCGAAATCAACGACTGAGGACATCTCATGCAAGATTGGCTGCTTCTGGCGCGCAACCGGCATTTCCTGTTGCTGTGGCTGGCGATGCTGGTCAGCGCCACCGGTACCTTCTTCCTGCTCCTGGCGGTATCGGCCAACCTGATCCGGGTGCATGGCTCCGGCGTGGGGGCCGCCTCGGTGTTCGCGTTCCAGTGGATCCTGCCGGTGCTGCTGGTCTCCACCATCCGCCGGATCTGCGAAACGGTCGGGCTGCGACGCGCGATCGTCACCAGCGACCTCGGCGGCGCGGTGCTGTCGCTGAGCATCGGGCTGCTGCTGATGCACGGCTGGGTGGTGCCGGTGCTCGGCTGTTTCCTGCTGCGCGGCTTCGTCGAGGCCATCACCAAGACCAGCCGCGTGGTGCTGGTCAAGTATCTGTTCGAGGGGCGCCAGCTCGAACTGGCCTCGTCCACCTTCAATCTCTCCTACTACCTGGGCGGGGTGCTGGGCGGCGTGCTCGGCAGCATGCTGGTGAGCCGCGTCTCGCTGCTCGGCGTCGCCGCGATCAGCGCCGCTACCTTCGCGTTTTCCGCCAGTTGCTACGCCCTGCTGCCCGACGTGCGCACGCAGCGCCGCGCCGTGCCGGTGCGCCGCGGCGTGATCGCCTCCGCGGTGGGCGCGGCGGCCCGGCATCGCGCGCTGTTCCGCGCCTTCGGCTATCTGTGCATCGCCACCGGCGTGTTCCAGGGCTTCCACAACGCGGCGCGGACCATCCTGCCGATTCGCGCGATGTCCTTGTCCGATACCGCCGTGATGCAGTTGCAGATCGTCAGCGGCATCGCGATCGTGCTCGGCGCGCTGGCGGTCTCGCTGGTTCCGCGGCTGGTCAGGCTCGGCGGCTTCGGTTTCTGCGTGAACCTGCTGGCATCGGCCAGCGTCTACGCGGCCACGCTCGCGCACACGCGCGCGCAGATGCTCGGCCTCTACTTCGGCTTCATCTTCCTGTTCGAGCTGGCCTTCACGGCCGCGCAGTCGCGCTTGATCCAGGCCAGCGAACCGGAGGACATCGTCACGCTGACCGCGGGCAGCAACGCGATCGGCACCGGCTTGCTGATCGCCTTCGCGCTGCTGTCGGGCTGGCTGGCCGACCTGATGCCGTTCCAGCGGGTCGGCCTGCTGGTGGCCGGCTGCGGGGTGGTGCTGGGCCTCGCGCTCGAACTCGCCGGCCATCTGCTGTACGCGGACGCCGCGCGCCGGGCCTCGGTGCCGGGTCCGGCGGACGGCATCGGCGGGCGCTGAGTGGATCCGGGCGCCGGCCCGTCATGAAGAATCGGCGCGCGACGATACCGTCGCGCGCCGATCTCGATCCGGCCTGGGCCGGCCTTGCGCCGTCCTTCCCGCTCAGGCGGGCAGCCCGGCGCTCACCGATCCAGCCTCACCAGCTCGCGCAGGTACTGCGGCCGCCGCTGATCGGCGTAGAACTCGATATTGCCGCGCAAGCGCGTGAGTTCCGCCTCCGATAGCTCCCGCACCACCTTGGCCGGGGCGCCCAGCACCAGCGAGCGATCCGGCACCACGGTGCCGGCCGTGACGATCGCGCCCGCGCCCACCAGGCACTGGCGGCCGATCACCGCGCCGTCGAGCACCACTGCCTGGATGCCGATCAGGCTGTAGTCGCCGATCGTGCAGCCGTGCAGCACCACCTGGTGGCCGATCGTGACGTGGGCCGCCACCCGCAGCGGACGATCGCGCTCGGTATGCAGCACCGCGCCGTCCTGCACGTTGGTGCCCTCGCCGATCACGATGGGCTCGGTATCGCCGCGCAGCACGGCGCCGAACCAGACGCTGGTATCGGCGGCGAGCCGCACGTCGCCGATCACGGCCGCGGTATCGGCCACGAAGGCGCTGTCGTCGATCGACGGCACGCGCTCGCCAAGTCGGTAAATCGCCATGGCCCGCTCAGCCCGCCGCGGCCTGGCGCTCGCGCTGCACGGCCGGCTTGAGGCCGAGGCCGAACATGTCGCGCACCTGGGCCGCCGTGAGGATCTTCGCGCCCTTGCCGAGCAGTTCCTCGCGCAGCAGGCTGACCTGCTCCCAGGTGCCGCGCGCCTTGCGCACGCCGCCGGGCACGCGCGCGTCGTTGACGGTCAGGCCGTCCTCGAGGCCGACGCGGATGCCGTCGAGCTTGAGCGCCAGCGCCACGTCGACCAGCAGGTTCTGCATCGGCCCCGGCAGCAGGATCGAGACCTTCGAGACCGGGAAGCTGGCCCGCAGCCGCTCGACCACCGGGCGCAACTGCTCGACCGCCAGCTCGACCGCACGCTGGTGCGATTGCGCATTCTCGGCGGCCAGCAGGCCGGCGATCTCCTCGCGCACCGCCGAGGCGATCAGCGAATCGTCCTCCACCTCGCCGCTGATCGGATCGCGCCGGTACTGGTCGACGCCGGCCACCAGCATGAACAGCACCGGCTTGCCGGTGCGCAGCAGCCGGTCGCGGTACAGCGAGGTGGCGTTGTCGACGATCGCGTGGTTGAACACCTCCACCTCGGGACGCGTGCCGACTTCCTCGAAATGGGCGAACTGCGCGTCGAGGAAATCCGGTGCGTTGTCGTAGCCGCCGCCGCCCTGGAACACCACCGCGGCCGGGCTCAGCGAGGCCACCTCGGGGATCGATCCCGCGTCGTCGTAGAACTTCAGGTGGGCGCGGCGCAGCGTGCTGCGAGCGCCGTGACGATCGCCGCGCACGCTGGTCGACAGGTTCAGGATCGCGCCCGGCTCGCGCTTCTTTACCATCGGCACGATCTCGTCGTAATCGTCGAGCACGATCTGGTTGCGCTGCGAGCCGACCGTCACCGCGCCCAGCCCCGGAATCTCGATGCGCCGGCGGTCGCTCAGGTCCCGCGTATGCAGATGCACCACCGCCGCGCCTTCCTGCATCGAGCGAATGGTTTCCTCGGTAATCGCGTCGGGCGTAATCGGCAGATAAGGCGAGCGCGCCTTGCCGGCCTGCCAATAACCGACCGGACATAGGGTCCAACCGGCATTTTCCAGATGCGTCAATAATGCCGGCGATTCCTTTTGAATCATTTCGATTAATGAAGGCGGCAGGTAATTGTGCTGGCTCGCGTGTTCCCAGATCAAATCGCCCTGATCGGAAACGATCCAGCCATAGGTGGTCAATTGCAATACGATGCGCCGCGCCAGTTTATTGGAAACATCGGCCAACCATTGCTTGGGGATTCGCGCGGCATTTTGATTCGAAGCCTGCAAGGGGTGCCAGGCGCCGTCGCGCGGCGACCAGTGCGCCTGGCTCAGCGCCTGGCGCAGCGAGTCGCCCTGGGCGCCGCCTGGCAGCAGGCTTTCGGCGATCGGAAAGGCATGCCCGGACTGCAGCAGAAGGCCGCCCGCCGGCACCACTTCCCAGCCGTCCGCCTTCAGGTCGGCCAGGATCCTGGTGCGCTGGCCGGCATCGAAAAATCCTTCCAGCAGGAAAGCGGGAATAAAGGTCGCTTCAAGCGGATCGAGAAACTTGGGAACAGCGCCTATCGGCGCCGCCGTGATGTATAGCGTGGTCATGATCGGCCCTCTCTCTCAACGAATATCTATGTTTACAAATACCTGACTACCGCTCAATCCTATTACAGGCCGTATTGTTTTTGAAAGGTATTTGTTTGGTTTTTGCGCATATCATCGCGCAGCGAAATAGTGAGTGGGCAATCGGCGAATCAGATTCCATGATTGACGCAATCGACGGAAAACAAAGGCCGCGAGTGTGGAGAATCGAACCAGACCGTTTCGATGCGAACAGCAGCGGGACGGATTGTTTGGAATGAACCGACTGAAATAATTTTTCCGGCGATGTCGATCCAGCCCGCTCCCGAACGTCGATCGGATATGCGCGACCGACAACCAGGGAGACACCACCATGAGCCCCGCCCAGCTTCCCATCGTCACGGTGTTCGAACGCTCGCCCGATCGCGGCCAGGGGCTCGCGCGCGACATGCGGGTTCGCTGGGCGCTGGAGGAAGCGGGCCAGGCCTACACGGTGCGGCTGCTGTCGTTCGCCGCGATGAAGCAGGCCGAGCACCGCGCGCGCCATCCCTTCGGGCAGATTCCGAGCTACGAGGAAGGCGAGTTGGTGTTGTTCGAATCGGGCGCGATCGTGCTCCATGTCGCGCAGCGCCATCCGGGCCTGCTGAGCGCCGAGCCGAACGCCAGGGCGCGCGCGATCGCCTGGCTGTTCGCCGCGCTCAACACGATCGAACCGCCGATCCTCGATCTGCAGAACCTCAGGTTCCAGGAGCGCGACCAGCCCTGGTACGCGCGGCGCCTGCCGATCGTCGAGGATCGCATCCGGGCCCGGCTCGATGAATTGTCCGAGCGCCTGGGCGCGGCCGACTGGCTCGACGGCGCGTTCAGCGTGGGCGATCTGATGATGGTGGCGGTGTTGTTGCGCCTGAAACCTTCAGGGCTGCTGGACGAATTCCCGAGGCTGGCCGCCTACGCGGCGCGCGCCGTGGCGCGGCCCGCCTACCAGCGCGCCTTCGCCGCCCAACTGGCCCTATTCACGGCGCAGTCGGCGGCGGGCTGATCCCGGGCGGTGTCAGGGCTCGATGCCCGCCGCGCGCAGCGCTTCCCGCATGTCGGCCTCGATCCCGGCCAGGCGCGCGGTGATCTGCGTGGCCGTGGTGCGGCCTTCGCCGAACCATTCCTCGTTCATCAGGAGGGTCGGCACCACCTCGATGCCGCGCGCGCGGGCTTCGTCGGGGAACAGGCCGATATCGATCACGCGATGGCGGATGCCGGGGTTCAGCGCCGCGATGCCGTTGAGCGCCTGCACCACTTCCTGGCAATAGGGGCAGGTCAGGGAAACGAAGGTGTCGAAGGCGTAGTCGCCGCCCAGGGCCTCGATGCGCGCGAGCAGCGCCTCGTCGAATTTCGGCCGGTGGCCGCCCACCTGCAGGATCGCCAGCACCACCGAGGTGAACTCGCTGCCGGTGGGCACGCCGCAGAAGCGGATGCGCGGCGCCTCGCCGGGCACGCCGATCGAGAACGAAGGTGCCGCCATGTCGTCCCCGCTCGACTCGACCAGCGTCAGCCGCGCCGACACGGAAACGATTTCATCGAGCAGTTCGCGAAGTTTCGCCGACTCGGCGCCTGGGTCGAACGCGGCGGCAATCTCGACCGCCTGCGTCTGGTAGCGAAGCAGCTTGTCTTTCAACTGCTCCTTGATGCGGGCATCCAGCATGGCGCATGTCTCCTGATTCTGGCGCCTCTGTCAGTGCCTCGATGGGGGTCGGCCGAGGATGCCGGGCGCTGGCTGAATCATCTGGTTTGCTGCCCCGAGCGTCAAATGGGGATTACCTAAGGCGCTAATTGGGGCGCCCTATCAGGGCGATGTGGTTCAAGCGAGGTTCAAGGCCCGGCAGCCGGGCAGCGCGCCGCCCGCGCCGGCTCGGCCTCGTAGATCCGCACCCGGCCGACCTGCAGCACCGAGGGATTCGGCGTGTCCTTGATCGAGAATCCCGAGCCGAGCGCCAGGTTCAGCAGCGGAAACAGCGGCAGGCGGTGCTCGGGCGGCGTCGGCGTGCGCCATACCGGGCGGCGGTCGAGGTAGAACGTGATGGCCTCGGGCGTCACGCGCGCGCCGTAGCTGTGGAAGCCCGTCACCAGCGAGCCCGGCTCCACCGGCACGTATTGCGAACGATGCCGCGACAGCGGCTTGTCCTTGCCCTCGTACCAGACGTGAACGGCCGAGCGGTAACCGCCGTCGGCATGTCCGTAATACTCGATCACGTCGATCTCGATGCCCGGCGACTGGTCGCTGCCCGGCTTCAGGGTGCCGAGCCAGAACGCCGGCCAGGTGCCCGGCCCCGGCGGCATGCGCAGGCTCGCCTCGAAGTAGCCGTAGCGCACGCCGCTGCCCTTGCCGCTGCCGTCGGCGGCCGCGATCAGGCCGGAGCGCCAGCGGCCGTCGGCCGACTTGCGCGCCGTGATCGACAGCGTGTGGCCGCTCACCGAGAACGGGCCGTCCGGCCCCGGGTCGCTGAAGGCGGCATCGCCGAAATCGCCGTTCCAGGGCGTGTGGGCGATCCATCGTGCGTCGCCGAGCTGGCGCGGCGCGACCCGGAAGTCGGAGAAGTCCTCGTCGAAGACCAGGCGATAGGCGCACAAGTCGAGTGTCTCGGCGGATTGCCCCCGCGCCTGGGCGATCATGGCCAGCCCGAGCAGCGTCGCGGCGGCCAGCCTGCATGCCCGTGCCCGCCGCGGGCACGTCATGCGTCGCGCCCCAGCAGTTGCGCGCTGAGCCGCACGTGATGGCGCACATACTGCTGCGCGCCCAGCTCGCCGCCCTCGCCCATGCGCGCCTGGGCTCGCGTGGCGCGCGCCAGCGCCGCCGCCGGGTCGCCCGCCACCTCGACGATCGCCTCGCGCAGCGCGGCGGCCTCGCCTACCGGCACGTAACGCAGCTCGTTCGCCGAGAAGTAGGCGGACAAGCCGCCGATATCGGTGGCGATCACCGGCAGGCCCGAGAGCACGGCCTCCTGGATCACGGTGATGCCGCTCGCGTGCAGGTTGCGGCGCAGCGGCACGCAGACCAGCGTGGCCGCCTCGAAGGCCGCGCTCAGTTCCTGGTGGCTGCGCGCCAGGCGGATCTCGACGTTGCGCGCGCCGCGCGCAAGCCCAGCCGGCACGGTGCCGGAGAGGATCGTCAGCTCGATGCCCGCCACCTCGCGCACCGCCTCGATCAGGGTGGCCCAGTCGCGATGCCGGTCGTTGCCGAGCGCGAGCACGCGGATCGGCCCGTCGACGCGGCAGCGCGGCGGCTGCCGTTGTTCGGCGGGAATCCCGAAGGGCAGGAACTCGACGCGCGCACGCGGGAACAGTTGCCGGGCCAGCGCCGCGTTCTCGGGCGACAGGAAGCTCAGCACGTCCACCCGCGCGATCAGGCGCCGGAACAGCCACTTGTGCGGCCACCACAGCCCGCGCCAGCGATCGACCAGCCAGACCGACTGGCCGATCAGCCTGACGCGCTTGCCGATCAGCAGGCCCACCGCGGCCACCGCCAGGTACTGCGATTCGGTATGCGTCCAGACCACGTCGGCGACGCGGATCGCATCGCGATTGCGCCAGGCATGCAGCAGGTCGAAGCCGGTCACGGCGCGCAGGCCGAGGCGCAGCAGCTTGCCCAGGCGCCCTTCGCGGCCCGCCGCCGAGAAGCGCACATGGCACTGCATGGCCTCGGCGCGTCCGTAGCCGTAGGGCGTCACGTCGTTCAGGCCGACCAGCTGGCCCGACTCGCGATTGCGCCGCCATCGTTCGGCATCCTTGTCGATCGCCAGGTGCGCGTAGATCTGCATCACGCGCTCGTGCGTGCGCGCGATGGGCGCCGCCTCGCCGGCCGGCATGGAGACCGGCAAGCAGCCGGGAACGGGGGCGAGCTCGATCAGCTCGGGTTGGACTGGCATGGCGGGCACTCCGCGAATCAGGTCAGGGATGGCGGGACGGGACGCTCACTTCGCGCCGATCTGCAGGACCCGCAGCGGATGGATCTTGCCGCGCACCACGTCCCAGAAACCGATCACGTTGCCGTGCAGGCGGCCCGGATAGTCGACGAAAGGAAAGCGCAGCAGGCTCTTGAGCACGTTGGCGAGCACGTTGCGCACGATGAAGCGCAGCGCCACGCGGCGGCTCATGGTGCCCTTGCGGTACAGGTAGAGCGGATTGGCGATCTGCGAATAGCCCATCCGGATCCCCGAGGTGCGGCCGCGCTTGGTGCCCAGGTGCACGCCCACGCAGCGCGGGTCGTAGACCACCTTGCCGATCCGCTTGATCAGCCCGGTGAAATCGCGGTCCTCCTGCCAGGCGTAAAGCGGCAGGTTCTCGTCGAAGCGGAACGAGCGCATCGCGCGGCCGGCGATCGCCATGTTGCAGCCGTAGACGGATTGCATCTCGCGCTGCGTGTCGCCCGAGGCCCAGTGGCTGGCGGGCGGGATCGCGCCGCGCAGGTAGTCGCGCGCCTGCTGCTCGGTGAGGCCCGCGCCCATGATGCCGTCGGCCAGCACGCGCCCGGTCAGCGCGACGATCTCGCGATTCTCGGCGAACACCTGCTCGCAGCAGGCGGCCCAGTCGGCGGCGGGCCGGTAGTCGTCGTCGAAGAACACCACGAACCAGTCCTGGGCGCCGGGCGCATCCGTATCGATGTCGGCCAGCAGGCGCTCGACGCCGTGATTGCGCTGGCGCGTGAGGCCCTGGGCCGGCGAGAGGCAGACCGTCAAGCGCGTGCGCGAGGCCAGCGGATGCGCCTGCAGGCCCTCGACGTCGGGCGGCTCCGCGCCCACCACGTAGACGGCATCGAGCGGCGCGCTCTGCCCCGCCAGCAAGGACAGCAACTCGCGGCACTCGTCGGCCCGGCCCTTGGTGGCCACGATCACGTATTTTTTCATCTGCACTCACCCATCGATCCGTTCATGTCCCTGCCTCGTTCCACGTCCTGCGCCCCGCGCCCTGCTCCACCCCGCGCCTGCCGCTTCATGACGCCGGCCGCCCGCCCGGCAGGAAACGCCGTCGCGACAGCGGATTGGCGATGAAGCGCACCACCTCGTCGGACAGCCGCTGCCCCGGCACGAAGCAGCACAGGCTGATCGCCACCAGCGCGAGCTTCTTGCGCCAGCCCCAGTAGGGATTGGTGAGGATCGAGCGGAAATAGCGCGGCGAGCCGCGCAGCAGCCAGCGCGCACGCGGCAGGAAGGGCCGCCCGTACAACTCGGCGACGAACACCGACTTGGTGTACGAGTAGTCGTTCAGCTCGGCCGGCAGCGCGATGCCGAGCCGGCTCGCGGCAAGCGTCGACAGCAGGGTCCAGCGCCGCAGGAACTCCTGCGGCGTCTCCTTCCATTTCGCGGCGTTCGCGAAGGAGATGTCGCGCGCCTTGTCGGCACGCAGGTTCGGCGCGTGGGTGCGATAGCCGCCCAGCGCGCGATCGATGCTGCCCACCTCGCCCGTCAGCGCGATGCCGTAGATCGCGTAGAAATCGGCGCCGTACTTGCTGTGCAGCGGCTCCCGGATCGGGTAGATGCGCCGCAGGTTCGCGACGCGATAGGCGTTGCCCGAGGCCGGCGGCGAGGGATACAGCCAGCCCTTGCGCAGCGAGGGGCCGCAGTCGCGCGGCGGCCGCGAGTTCGGGATCTGGCTGCCGGTCGGGTCGCCTCCGCTGGAGAAGATGTCGAGCCGGTACTGCACCTTGGCCAGCCGCAGATCGGCGAAGCAGGCCATCACCTGGGCCACCGCCTCGTGATAGAGGAAATCGTCGGCGTCGAGGAAGATCACGATCTCGGTGTCGAGCAGCTCGACGGCCGTGTTGTAGGCCGATACCTGCCCGCCGTTCTCCTTGCGCAGCAGCTCCACCGCCGCGCCGTAGCGGCGCACCACCTCGACCGAATCGTCGGTCGAGCCGTCGTCGATCACCAGCACGCGCGCCGGTCGGCAGGTCTGCGCCAGGGCCGAGTCGATCGCCTCCGCGATGTAGCGGCCGTAGTTGTAGTTGCAGATCACCACCGTCACCGATTCCGTCACCGCCTGCATGTGCGTCACGCTCCCCGTCGCTTCGTCATCGATTGCCTGGTTGCTGGATGAGGCGGCCCCGGTATCGAGGCGGCCGTGGTTCATGTGCGTGCCGGCGTGCCGGCGCAAGGCCGGCCGCCGACGAACTCCGCCATCAGGCCGGCGCGCCAGACGCCCAGCAGCAGCACCGCCAGCAGCGTGGATTCGCCGAGCAGGCGCGCCACGGCCATGCCGATCGCCCCCCAGTGGGTGGCCAGCGGCACCGCGCAGGCCAGGTTGACCAGCGCGCCGATCACCCCGCCGCGCGCCAACAGGCCCTCGCGCTTGCGCGGGATCAGGAAGTACATGCCGAGCACCTGGGTGCAGACGCTCACCGGCAGCACGAAGGCCAGCGTCTTCAGCACCGGCACCGCGTGCTCGAAACCCTGGCCGAAGATCAGCGGGATGATCCAGCCGGCCGCGAACACGGTGACCAGCGTGGCCAGCGCCGCGCCGCAGAAGAAGAAGGCGAAGATGCGCCGCGCCAGCGTGTTGGCGCGATGCGTGTCGCCGCCGACCAGGAAGGTGACCTTCGGCACCAGGATCTGCGCGGCCGGCCCCATCAGGCTCAGGCCCGCGCCGATCAGGCGCTCGGCGATGCCGAAGGCGCCCACCTCGCCGGCCGGCGCGAGCAGCGAGAGCACGTAGGTGGAGGCGCCGATCAGCAGCACCGAGGTGCCGCCGTAGACGAAGATGATGGTGGACTTGCGGATCAGCTCGAGCGCCTCGCGCAGCTTGCCGAGCAGCCCGTCGAATTCGCCGCGCAGGGCCCAGTAGGCCAGCCCGAGCTGCACGCTGCTCGAGAGCAGCAGCAAGGGGAACACGTGGCGCAGGTCGCCCGGCCGGTGGATGAAGCAGAAGATCAGCGACAGCGACAGGACGAAGCCGATCACCTCGATCGCCACGCTCTTCCTGGCGCGCCCGGTGCTGGCGAAATACCAGCCGAGGTTGAAGGCGGCCACCAGCCCCATCGCCACCACCGGCACGCCGATGCCAGGCACGTGCGCGAAGATCGGCGAGTTGGCCACCGCCACCGCGCCGATCAGCACGCCCGGCACGCACAGCACCAGGCGCGCCGTGAACTGGCGGCGCAGGATCGCCGCGCGCTGCGCGTCGGTCTCGGTATGCACCACGTCGCGCGCGCCGACCGTCGAGAAGCCGTAGTTGACGAACAGCCAGATCGAGTTCGACAGCGACATGCCGGCCAGGATCACCGCGTAGCCGCCGGCGCCGAGCGTGCGCCCGTAATACGGCAGCAGGAACAGCGGGTAGACGTAGCGCGCCACGTAGGACAGGTAGACCGCCAGCAGCTCGAAGCTCGACAGGGTGGGCTTGATGCGGTTCATGGGCGCCCTCCCGCGCGCGGCCGGCGCCCGGCCGGCAAGGCAACCAGGCCCGTGGCGCGCCGAGGGACGTCGCGCATGTCGTGCGGCTCACCCACGGCGATAGCTCCGTTGCAGGCCGCCCGCCGTGCGTGCCTGCCGCGGCAGGTCGCGGCGCATGGCCGGCGCGCGCCGGTTGAGCGCGGCGAACGCCACCGCCGAGAACAGGTAGAAGCACGGGCCGAGATCGAACACCGCCGCCGAGATGGTCGCGCCGATCAGGTTCGCGAACATCGCCTGCCGGGCCGCGAAGCCCACCACCTCGTCGCCGCGCGTGGTGGCCACGCCGCGCCGGCGCGCCACCGTGCAATACAGGAAGGCCGCGTAGATCACCAGCCCGGCCAGCCCGAGATTGCCGAGCAGCACCAGCGGGAAGCTGGAGGCGCGCGAACTGCCCAGGCCCACGCCGATCCCGTCGGTCTCCACGAAGTTGAGCAGCGCCTGCAGGTTCCAGGCGCTGCGCTCGACGCCCGAATCGCTGTCGAGCTTGTCGAACAGCGCGCCGGACAGCAGGTCGGACACCGCCTGGATCACGGGAGAATCGATCGCGGCCAGCACGCCGGCCAGCAGCACCAGGCCCACCGCCGCCAGCGCGATCAGCGACAGCTTGCGGCGCGGGCTGGCCCGGTCCACCGCGCCGCTGCGGCTCAGCGCGAACACCACCAGGTAGCCGGCCAGCCCCGCGTAGGCGGTGGTCGAGGTCGACAGCATCAGCAGCGCGAAGCTCGCCAGCGCGAGCGCGCCGCTCAGCAGGCGCCGATAGCCGAGCAGCCAGAGGCTCAGCGAGAACGCGAACAGCGGCAGCGAAAACGCGGAGAAGGCCGAGGTCTCGGTGAAGGTGCCGCTGATGCGGCGCAGGCCATCCACCTGCGCGCCGTCCATGATCGCGTATTGCGCGGTCTTGATGCTCGACAGGATGTCCAGCCCGAGCAGGCCCGAGCCGAGGTCGATCAGCGCCGCGGCCACGTTCAGCGCGGCCAGCGCGAGGATCGCGTCGGCGAACACCAGGCTGGCGTCGCGCCGGCGCAGGTAGATCGAGGCGCTCAGGTAGAGCACCAGCTCGCCCACCAGGTAGACCGATTGCGAGAGGTTGCCCGATACCGGCGCGAGCGGCGTGAGCGCGAGCCGGCCGCCCGAGGCGTCGGCGCGGTCGATCGCGAACACGAAGGTATCGCCCCGCAGGATGCGCGGATACAGCAGCGCGCCGAGGCAGCCGAGCACGGCCAGCATCGCGAGCCAGAACGCCGGCGAGGCGGGCGTGAGCTCGCGCAGGAAGGCCGGCAGGTCCTCGCGCAGCAGCGCGCGGCCGGCGAAGAACAGCAGGAACAGGTTGGCGGGCAGGATGCCGGTGCCGCCGATCGAGATCGCCTCGGTGGCGCCGAACAGGGTGCAGCAGGCCATCAGGATCACCGACCATCGGAACGGCAGCGCCAGGCTCAGGAGCCCCAGCACCGCGACGATCACGCCGAATACGCTGATCTCCATGTTCAGCCCGCCTGCCGGTCGAGGTCGAGGTCCTGCGCGGCGCTCGCCGCCCTGGTGTGGATGGTGTGCCTCAGGCGATGCATGGACGGATCTCCTCGATCAGTTGCATGGCGCTGTCGCGCCAGGTCAGTTCGCGCGCGCGGGCCAGGCCGCGTGCGCGCATCGCCTCGCGCTGGCCGGCGTCGCCGGCCACGCGCAGCAGCGCGGCCGCGAGCGCGGCGGGATCGTCGGGCGACACATAGATGGCGGCCTCGCCGCAGGCCTCGCGCACGGCCGGCAGGTCGGCCACCACGATCGGGCAGCCCAGCGTCATGGCCTCCACCGGCGGCAGGCCGAAACCCTCGTAGCGCGACGGATGCACGAAGCACGTCGCGCGCCGGAACAGCGCCTTGAGCTCGCCGTCGGAGACGAAGCCGACATGCTTCACGTAGTCGGGCAGCGCGGCCGCGCCGTGGCCGTACACGGCGGGATCGGTGCCGCCGGCCACCACCACGTCGAAATCGGCCTGGCCGAGATGGCGCAGCGCGTCGATCACCAGCCGGAAGTTCTTGTGGCGGTTCAGGCTGCTCACGGCCAGCACGAACGGCCGCGTGCCGATGCCGTGGCGCGCCAGGATCGCCTGGTCCTCGTCGTGACGCAGCATGTGCTCGCCGCTTTCGGAGATCACGCCGATCTTGCGGCCCGGGATCCGGTAGGCATCGATCAGCTCGCCGCGCGAGAAGCGCGACACGGTGACGATGCGCTTGGCGGCGCGGCCCACGCAGGGCGCCATCAGCCGATACCAGGAGCGGAACGCGCGGCTGTAGCTGTCGGGCACGCGCACCGGCGCGGCGTCGTGGATCACGGCGATCTGGTTGCGCAGGAACAGCGGCGCCGAGTTGCAGAGATTGAGCAGCAGGCTGCCGCGCGCGGCGCCGGGCAAGGCCCATTGCTCCCAGGCCTGGCCGCGCCGGCCCGGCACGGTGCGCATGGCGATCCGGCGGAACGGGTTGACGATCCGGCGCGGCCCCTCGGGCACCAGCAGCTCGACCGCCAGCCCCGCCACCGCCGGATGCGCCTCGGCCAGCAGCTCGTCGATGCTGCGCATGATTTCGTAGGCGAAGCGGTCCACGCCGGTGGCCGGCCGCAACAGGAACCTCCCGTTCACGCTGATTCTTCCTGGCTGGTTCGAGATGCTCATCGGCTGGTCGCTTGCTGTCGTTGGTAGCGGTCCATGGGGGCGCGGCTCGCGAGCCGCGCATGGCCGGCATCGTGTGGTGGATGCCGACGCGGGCCGGGCCCACCGGCGCCGGCCCCGCGATCGACGCCGTCGCGCCGGCTTTCCCCGGCCCGCGCGACGACAGGCCTGTACAGCAGGTATCGTGCCAAGCCGAGCCCTGCCCGAGCCTCATGTTGCGTCGCATGAAAAACGCGTGTTTTCAAGCGCTTGGCCGGATGCGCCGCGCAATCGCGACATGCCGTGCAGCGATGTACCCGATCGTTACGTAACCCTTGTGGCAAGGCGTTACGTAACGATCGCCGGCGCGCTGGGAAAGACTGCCGGTATCGTCTCGCGCGGCAAACGATTGCGGATATTGCATCGCAATAGATCGGCGCCATTCCGGGCGGTTCGCGACGCTCGGCGACGAAGTCACGAGGTGGCCTGCTCATTTGATTAGGTTTCCTCTTGAACGGCACGCATGTTGCTTGATGCTTGCGTGCACATCCTTTTCGATTCGACGATGACGAACCCCATCCACGCCTTCGCGAACCTCGGCAAGCGCCGCGCGGCCGTCGCGCTGGCCAGCCTGCAGGCTCTCGTGCTGGCGGCCCGCCGCCGACGCGAGTTCGCCTCGCGGCACCCCGGCACGATCAAGATCGTGGCCCAGTTCGGCGTGGCCAACGGCATCGTCAACGGCGCGCGCTACCAGGCCAGGACCTTGCGGCGGCTCGGCTACGAGGTCGAGACGATCGACGTGACCGAGGCGATGAAGCGCCCGTGGCGCCGCGTCGAGGCTACGCCGGGCGGCTTGTTCGTGTTCCACTGCGGCGGCCCCGAGCTGCCGCTGCTGGCGTGGCCGCTGCGCGAGGTGCTGGCCAGCGGCCGCTCGATCGGCTACTTCGCCTGGGAATCGGCGCTGCCGCCGCGCGGCTGGGACCTGGCCGCGCCGCTGGTCGACGAGGTCTGGACCCCGAGCCGCTTCGCCGCCGAGGCGCTGGCGCCGGTGTTCGCGGCGCCGGTGCTGGTCGCCCCGCACGTGGTCGATCCGCTCGGCACGCCGCGCCGCTGGCATCGCGAGGCCGGCCCGCTGCGCTTCCTGGGCATGGCCGACGCGCGTTCGAGCCTGGCGCGCAAGAACCCGCTCGGCACCATCGCCGCGTTTCGCGCCGCCTTCCCGCGCGAGGCCGACGTGCGGCTGGTCATGAAGCTCAAGCTGCACGACCGGCCCGGCGAGCTGGCGCGCCTGCGCGAGGCGGCCGGCGACGATCCGCGCATCGAGCTGATCGCGGCGACGCTGCCGCGCGACGAGGTCGATGCGCTGTTCAGCGCCGCCCATGTGTTCGTCTCCCTGCATCGCGCCGAGGGTTTCGGCCTGCCGCTGCTCGAGGCGATGGGACTGGGTCTCGCGACCGTCGCGACCGGCTGGTCCGGCAACCTCGAATTCATGCGCGAGGACAACAGCCTGCTGGTGCGCCACCGGCTCCATACCGGGCCGGACGAAGGCGGCGTGTACGGCACCGTCACCTGGGCCGAGCCCGATCTCGCCGATGCCGCGGCGCGGATGCGCCAGTTGTACGAGGACCCGGCGCTGCTGCATCGCCTGATCGAGCGCGGCTGGCGGGACTGCCGCGTCGAGACGCAATTGCGCGCGTTCCAGGCCGGCGTCGCGGCCAGCCGCGCGCTGGGCGCCGCCGCGCTGCGCGCGAACGACCCAGGCCCGCTCGCACAGGCGCCCGCCGCGGCGAAGCTCGCGCCCGTTCGCTCCGCTTCCTGAGCCGCGGGCCGAGACAACACGCGCCGCGCGCATCTCAGTCGCCTCGCGCCTTGCCGCCCGAGGCACGCTCCACCACCTCGGCAAAGGCCTCGCGAAAACGCTCGGCGGCGAAGCGCTGCGCATTGGCACGGCAGGCCACCGGGTCGAACGGCCCCAGCGCCTCGAAGCGTTCCACCGCGTCGATCACGTCCTCGACGGTCTGTCGGTGGAAGAACACGCCGGTGCGCCGCTGCCTGTCCTCGGACTCGATCACCGTCTCCAGCGCGCCGCCGCGTCCATAGGCGATCACCGGCGTGCCGCAGGCCTGCGCCTCGACCGGCGCGATGCCGAAATCCTCCTCGGCGGCGAACACGAAGGCGCGGGCGCGCTGCATGTAGCTGACCAGCACGTCGTTGGGCTGGTAGCCGAGCAGGGTCACGTTGGGCGCCTCGATCGCCTGGGCCTTCGCGAAGTCGGGCCCGTCGCCGATCACCACCAGCCGGCGCCACGGTGTGCGCGCGAAGGCCTCGATCAAGAGCGGCATGCGCTTGTACGGCACCATCCGCGAGGCGCTCAGGTAAAACGCCTCCTTCTGCGCATGCAGGCCGAAGCGCTCGATGTCGACCGGCGGATAGACCACCGTCGCCGCGTAGCCATAGGCCTTGCGGATGCGCCGCGCGATGAAGCCCGAGTTGGCGACGAAGGCGTCCACGCCGTGCGCGGTGCGCTGGTCCCAGATCCGCATGTAGTGCAGCAGCGAGCGCGCCAGCCAGCCCTTGAGCCCCGAGGTCAGGCCCGATTCGGCCAGGTAGCGGTGCTGCAGGTCCCAGGCGTAGCGAATCGGCGAATGCACGTAGCTGACGTGCAGTTGGTCCGGGCCGGTCAGGATGCCCTTGGCGACGGCATGGCTCGACGAGATCACCAGGTCGTAGCCGGACATGTCGAACTGCTCGATGGCCAGCGGCATCAGCGGCAGGTAGGCGCGATAGCGCGAACGCGCGCGCGGCAGGCGCTGGATGAAGGAGGTCCTCGCCTGCTTGCCGCCCAGGTTGCGGCGGTCCTCGTCGGAGAGGAAATCGACCACCGCGTACAGGTCGGCCTCGGGCCAGATCGCCAGGATCTGCTCGAGCACCTTCTCCGATCCCGCATAGGTGGTCAGCCATTCGTGCACCACGGCCACTCGGCCGAAGCGGCGCCCTGCGGCGCGCGCGGGCGCCGTGGGCGACGCCTCGGGCGCGGCCGTCTCGACGGCTTCGATCCCGGCCAGGGCTTCGGGGGTCGACGACAGCTCATGCATCTCGTGGCTCCCGCGGGCCGTGCACGCCGGCCTCATGCCTGCTCGTCGTAGGAATAGTTGCTGCGCGCATAGCGGTACTGTCCATAACCATAGGCATAGTTGCCGGGACGCGGGCGCAGGCCGTTGAAGATCAGCCCGCGCGGGGCCACCCCCACCTGCCGCAGGCGCCGCAGCGATTCGCGGATCTCGCCGCGCTTGGTCACGCCCTGGCGCACCACCACGAAGCTCACGCCGGCGTAACCGGCCAGCTGCACCGCGTCGGGCACCGGCAGGATCGGCGCGCCGTCGCAGATCACGATGTCGTAGGCGGCGCTCATCGCCGCGAAGATCGCGCGCAGGTCGGCGTCGAACAGCTCGTCGCTGGCGTTCTCGGCGTGGCTGCCCGGCGAGATGTAGTCGACGCCCTTGAGCACCTCGTGGCGCACCACCTGGGCGAGCTCGTGGGTGCCGCGCAGCAGCTCGACGAAACCGGCGCCGCGCTCGGCCTGGATGATGCGGTTCATGCCGCTGCGGCGCAGGTCGGTGTCGACCAGCAGCACGCGCTTGCCGGCGCCGCCGAGCACCGCTGCCAGGTTCAGCGCGATGAAGGACTTGCCGATGCCCGGCGTGGGCCCGGTGATGAACACCACGCGGTTGCGCAGGTCGGCCATCGCGAAGTCGAGCGCGGTGCGAAAGCTGCGCAGGCTCTCCAGCGCCGGATCGAGGGCCGCGCGATTGGCGAGGATCAGCTCGCGCGAGGGCGTGGCCGCCACGCGCCGCAGCCGCGTGAGCGAGACCTCCTCACGGCTGTGCGGGATGCTGGCATAGACCGGCAGCGCGGCGAAGCGCTCGACCTCGCCCGGATCCTCGATCGAGTCGAACATGCGGCGCCGGCCGAACGCGATGCCCATGCCGATCATCAGCCCCAGCACCAGCGAGCCGCCGATCACCAGCGGCCGCTTGGGGCGCACCGGCAGCTCGGGCACCGCCGCCGAATCGACCAGCCGCACGTTGCCGACCTTGCCGGCCTTGACCAGGCGCAGTTGCTCCTGGGTATTGAGCAGGTTGGTGTAGAGCTCGGTGCCGACCTGCACGTCGCGCTGCAGGCGCAGCACCTCCTGCTCGATCGGCGGCAGCGCGCGCGTCTTGCCGTCGATCCCGGCCAGCTCGGCCCGGGCGGTGGCGATCTGCGCGTCGATCGCCTTCACCGCGGGGTGATCGGGCATGAAGCGCGCCAGCATCTCGTCGCGCTTCTGCTGCAGGCCCGTCATGCGCGTCTGCGCGTCGACCGAGCGCTGCAGCAGCGCGGTCGCTTCCTCGTCGAGATTGAGCGTGCCCTGCCTGGCGCGATAGGCATTGAAGCGGCTCTCGGCATGCTCGAGCTGGGTCTTCAGCTCGGGCAACTGGGCATTGAGGAACTGGATCGAACGCTCGGCCTCCTCCGACTTGCGCTGCACGTTCTGGCGCACGTACTCGGTGCCGATCGCGTTGAGGATCGCGGCGGTGCGCTGCGGATCGGCGCCGTCGAGCGTCACGCCGATCACGTCCGACTGCTTGCCCTTCTCGGCGATCTTCAGCGATTCGCGCAGGCGCTCGGTGGCGGCGAGCTGCGAATTGCAGCGCAGGATGAAGTCCGCGCCGGGTTCGGCCTCGATGGCGGCCACCGTCAGTTGCACCGGGCCGTGGCGCGTGGGCATCGTGAGCGGCACGCCGATGCTGCCCTCGGCGACGAGCCCGGCGATCTCGAGCCGGTAGCGCGGGCCGGCCAGCCGCGTCAGCACGAAGGGCTTGCCGTGCAGCGCGTCGGGCACCGAGAAGGCCGCCACCGAGATGCGCTCGGCGCCATGGACGTAGCCGAAGGGCAGCGGCTGCGAGGGCACTTCCGAGCGGCTTGCCAGCCAGCGGCCCAGCAGCGGCAGGTAGCGCGGCTTCGCGTCGATATAGAGCTGGAGGCCGTCGACCACGCGCCCGGAAACCAGCCGCGAGCGCAGCACTTCCATCTCCGAGGAGGCCTGCGCCTTGACGTCGAACATCGAGGAGATGTCGCCGAGCATGCTCTTGGCCGAGGTGGTGTTCTCCTCGACCTGCACCAGGATGTCGGCGCGATAGACCGGCTCGGCGAGGATCGCGTAGGCGGTGCCGAGCACCAGCATCGACGCCGCGATGCCGGCGATCAGGCGGCGGTTGTCGTAGAGCGCGTCGAGGTAGCTGCCGAAGCTGGACGGCGGCGCGCCCTCGTCGGGCTCGCGATACGGGAACGGGGCGTCAAACTGGTTCATGCACGGCATCCTGCGAAATGAGCGGCGGTTGCGCGGCGCGCGCGATGCGCCACGACCAGCGCTCGACGCCGGCCTGCAGCCGGTCGAGCGCCACGGGATAGGCGGCGGGGCCGCGGCGATACGGATCGGCGAGGTCCTCGTCGAGCAGGCGCCAGACGCGGCCGGTGGCGCTCGGGTAACGCCGCGCGATCACGCGGCGCTGCCGCTCGCTCATCGTCAGCACCAGCGAGGCGGCCTCCAGCATCCATTGCGCGAGCGCCTGCGAGCGGTGCGTGCCGATCTCGAGGCCGAGCCGGCGCAGGCACTCGACCGCGAGCGGATCGGGCGGCAGGCCCGGCATCGCCTCGACGCCGGCCGACCAGACCCGCCAGCCCGGCAGCGCGCGCTCGAACAGGGCCGCCGCCATCGGGCTGCGGCAGAGGTTGGCGGTACAGATCACGAGCAGGGTCTCCATCAGTAGGCGATGCTCCGGCCGGTGGCGAGCGTCTGCGCGCTCGGCAGGAACATGCCCACCACGCGGCTCCAGCGCACCAGCGAGGAGGCGTCGACGAACACCACGTCGTCGGGGCGCAGCGGGAACTCGTTGGCCAGCGCCATCGACACCGGCGAGGTGGCATCGAGGTGGAAGATGGTCGGCGAGGCGCCGGTTTGGCTGCGGATCACGTAGACCTGGCTGGCATCGGCCGAGTACTGGCTCACACCGCCCGCGTAGCCGAGCGCCTCGCCCAGCGACAGGCGCCCGTTGTTGAAGTTGAGCGTGGTGGTATGGCCCACCTCGCCGAGCACGAACACCTTGGTGTCGCTCAAGGGGTAGACGCGCACCAGGTCGCCGTCCTGCAGCAGGATGCGATCGGGGTTGATGCCCTGCGCCACCAGCCTCGGCAGGTTCACGATCGCGGTGGCGTCGCCGCGCGTGACCGAGATGCGCGCGCGGTCGCCCGCGCTGGTCAGGCCGCCGGCGCGGTTGATCGCCTCGGGCAGGGTCATCGGCAGGTCGTTCATCACCTGCAGGCCCGGCAGGCGCACCTCGCCGTCCAGGTAGATGCGCCGGCTGCGATAGGCCTGGATCCGCAAGGTCACCTGCGGATCGCGGATGAACTTCGCCAGGCGCGCCGTCACGCGTTCGCGCGCCTCCAGCTCGGTCAGCCCGGCCACCTCCACCGCGCCGATATAGGCGAACTGCACGCGGCCGGTCGCATCGACCGTGTAGCCCGACACGATCGCGTTCGAGCCGGTGTTGTCGACGCCGGTGCTGGCGCCCTGCGTGACCGGCATGTTCAGCTCGGGGTGATCCCAGACCACGATCGCCAGCACGTCGCCGGGGCCGAGCGTGTAGGGCCGCGGCTTGCCGAACAGCGCGCTGACGTCGGCGGGAATCGAGGGATCGGTGGCGGCCCGCACCTTGGTGATCAACTGGCCGTCGATCTCGACCAGCGAGCCGGTGGGCGGCGCATCGCCCGCGCCCTGGGCGGCTCCCCCGAGCTCGCCGCCGACCGTGCCGGAAGCGCGCGCCGCGGACGCCGCGCGCTG